>JANQQT010000280.1 GCA_028284925.1 Phycisphaeraceae bacterium
TTGTATGACGAGGGGGCGAAGGTTCCGTTTGTGGTTTGGGCGGGGTCTCCGGAAGTGACGAGGTCTGCGAGACTTTCAGGGTTGAAGGTAGTCAGGGATGATTTGATTGTGCATATTGATATGTCGGCGACGTCGATGGAGATAGCGGGGATTGGGATTCCGAAGTGGATGCAGGGGCGGAGTTTGTTTGGGGATAAGGCGAAGCGTCGGGAATATGTGGTGACGGCGAGGGATCGTTGTGATGAGACGGTGGATCGGATACGTGCGGTGCGTAAGGGGAAGTATAAGTATGTGCGGAATTATTATCCCGAGCGGCCTTATTTGCAGCCGTGTGCTTATAAGGATAAGAAGGCGTTCATGGGGCCGTTGCGGGCATTGTTTGCGGCGGGGAAGTTAGATGCGTTGCAGTCGTTGCATTTGGCGGAGCGGCGGTCGAAGGAGGAGTTGTATGATCTGGAGGCTGATCCGTTTGAGGTGAGGAATCTTGTGGGGGAGGCGGGGCACACGGAGCGGCTAAAGTGGTTCAGGGAGAGGCTTGATAATTGGGTTGTGGAGACGGGCGATCGGGGGCGGATTCCGGAATCGGATGCGATGTATGAAAGTGATATGAAGGTTTATGTTGATGGTCAGAAGCGACGTAAGAATTGGAAGAATGCGAGGCAGATTGAGAAGAATATTGCGTTGATGAAGAGGTGGAAGGCGGAGGGGAAGTGAGTGGGATCAGGTTTGTCGGCGCGTTGCGGGCCTATGACCATCAAGGTTGGCGATGGGGTTTGCGTCTGAGCGTGAGTGCGAAGATTGAAAAGATGGTGAGTGTGGTGGGTGTTGGAACGGGGTTTGCGGCGGTGGGTTCGGCGGGGTTGAGGTTTGTGCCGAAGTGGTGTTGCCAGATGGCGAAGTCGAATCCGTCGTTGACGCCATCGTTGTTGAAGTCGCCGTTGATGGGGCCGGCGTCGTGCATTTGGCCGAGGGAGTCGATAAAGATCTGATAGTCGACGAAGTCGACGTCGAGGTCTTGGTCGGCGTCGCCGGGTGGTGGCTCGGGGTTGTCCGTGACGAATTGGGGGAACATGAAGGAGCCGGGGACGTTGGGCAGGCCCAGGAGTTGCATGGCGATGTTGGCGGTGTCGCCGTTGCGAAGGGGCTGGTTGGGGTCGAGATAATCAGGGCGTGTGTTGCCGGGTTCGAAACGGTTTGCGAAGTGGTCGTGGAGTTCTGAGCCGGGTTCGAGTCCTGCGCCCCAGATGAACATGGGGATGGTGTAGTTTTCGGGGGCGGTTGGGTCACTGTGAGATCTGGGAGGTACGCCTCCGCCGTGGTCGGAGGTGACTATGACGGCGGTCTTGTCGGTGTAGATGGGATTGTTGTCGATGAGATTGAAAAGTGCGACGATGCGGTTGTCGGTCCAGTTGACGGAGTTATTCCAGATATCCGAGCCCCAGTCGTGATTGTGTCCCTGGGAATCGGGGTCGACGAGGTGGATGAAGGTGTAGTTGAAGGGGGTGGTCTGGACATCGGCAAGAAGTGTGTTCATGAGTGCAGACGTGCTGTTGTGAAGATTCAGGAATCGGTCGACTTTGTTTGTGCCGTTGTCTTCGCCGATGGTATCCGGGGCGCCGTTTGCGGCGTTCCATGATCTGGTGTAGATATCGAGTCTGGATTTGGACATGTAGAGTCCTGTGGAGAGGCCGTGGTCGTGTGCGACGTCGAATGTGGAATGGATGTAGGGGACGTTGGGGTTGCGGATGTGGATGGTGTCTGTTGGGGGAGGTGAATTGAGATTGTAGCCGTGGTGAATTGTGTTTGGGAGGCCTGGTGGCTGGAGTACGGGGCGACCGGTGAGGATTGTTCCGTGGGCTGGAATGGTATTTGTGTGAGTGTAATCTGTGCGAGCGTTGTAGGTGAAGGCGCCTTCGTTCTGCAGGCGGGCGTAACCAGAGTAGAGTGTTGGATTATCTTCGACGAGTGCTTTGAGGAGGTCGCCGCGTACACCGTCTACGGAGATGTGGAAGACGTGTGTGATTTCGGATGCTTGGATCGAGGTGTGCGTGCAGAGGGTGAGTGTGAGAATCAGAATGAGTCTAGCGGGATTTTTCATGGAGTTATTTTTCCTCTTGCAAGTAGTTTAACGGATTGAGAAGGAAGTGGGCAATAGGAATTGCGCGTAATCGGGAGGTGACGCAATAGAAACGGCGGTTTTGTCGTGAAGAGAAGTGATTTTCTAAAGGGTGAAGATGTTATTCAGCGCCGTGTTTTCGTAACAACGCGATTATTTGGTCAAGCGCATCCGGGGTTGCGGGGTCTTTGACGTTGTTTTTCAGTTGAAGTGCGTGGTGAAGGGCGGTGTGTCCATGTGGGTCTTTTTCATTGATGTCAGCGCCGAGTTGAATGAGTTTCTCGATCTTGTTGGCGTGGCCGGTCCATTTTCCGGTGATGTAGAAGCGTTTGATTCCGCCGTGTTTGAGGAGAGGTTGGACGGCATTGTCGTTGTAGTGGGGCCAGCCGCATTCAATGGCGCGCATCAGGGGTGTATAGCCGCGATAGACGTGGCAGGTGTCAGCGCCGGCTTCGGCGAGGATGTCAACAACGTTGGCGTGGGCGACATCGATGGGTTGGAGGTTGTGGGGACCATCCGGGATTGAGAGGTTGATGTCGGCGCCATGGTCAATGAGGAATTGGAGTGTGTCGGCGTGTCCGTTCTGAGAGGCGATGATGGCGGGAGTGTAATTGGAGGAGGTTTGGTTGACGCAGCCAGGGTTTTGTTGGACGAATGTCTTGAGATGATCGATCATGCCGAGGCCTGCGGCGTGGATGGGGGAGAGTTGGGCTCCGTGTTCTATGAGTATTTGAGCAATGTCGATTTGATTGTGTTGTGCAGCGAGGTCGAGGGGGAGGTGGTCATCGGAGCCGAGGATGTTGGCGAGGTCGGAATCCAATTGGAGTCTTGATGGGACAAGATTTGCGTCGCCGAGTGTGATGGCTTCGTGGAGGGTTGGATTGGCGCCGTGTTGCAGGAGGAGATTGATTTTTTCTTTGGCGTTATGGCGAATCGCGGTATTGAGAGGGGTTTGGCCAAAGGAGTTGAGTGCGTTCGTGTCTGCGCCTGCGTTGAGGAGTTGCTCAACCGTATGGGTCGTGCCTTCCCATGCGGCGAGGTGTAGCGGTGTACACCAGCCGGCGTTGCTTCCTTCGTAGCCGATGGCGTTGACATCTGCGTTGTGATCAATCAGGAGTTGGATGATCCGATCAAAGCCGTGTTTAGCAGCGTGGCGTAGGACGGTGGACGAACGGTTGTCGTTAGGTTGAACGGGTTGGAAGCGGTCTACTTCGTATACCTTACCAAGGAGTGAGTCGCAGCCGGCGATTCGAAGGTTGGCGAATTCAGGGTGGAGGTCGAGGAGTTTTTGGACGGTGGAGACATCGTTGGCGCGGATGGCGTGGATGAAAGAGTTCTGGTCGGGCGTGAGGGCATCGGGCATGAGGCCGGTTGGTTTGGGAATCTCGATGAAGGCTTTGAGCTTGGGCCAAGAAGGGAAGCCGTGCTCGCGGGCGATGATGGTCTGGGACTTGGCGAGCGGTGTATTGGCTGAAATGTTGGTGATACGCTTTTTGGCACGCTTGATGGCATCGGGATCATCGTTTGCGAGGGCGCGCTGAAGGTGGCGGGCTTGTTTTTTAAGTGATTGGAGTGATGGGTTGTGGGGGAGTTGGGAGCGCAAGGCAACCTCCTTTCGGGAAGAAGCTCAACGTCCGCATGTTGGAGCTGGAAAGAAGGTTCGGGATGTCGGTCATTGGTATAGAGGGTGAGCGAATGCTCTTCCCGCGGACCGGGGGCGTCCCTGAAGCCGTGGTATGGTATTGGGGAGATTCGAGGTGTTCCAACGATTGGCGGCATTGGTCTGGTTGGTATTGTGATGATGGATTTTGAAGGCAGTGATGTTTGAGTGGGATGAGTGGTAAGAAAAGTGGTTGAATCGGGGTAAGGGGGGATATAAGATCGGTCCTTGATTCAGGATGGTCGGTCATGATGCTGAGTGACGTTTTGAATGTCGAGTGTGTAGTATCGCCTTTATCCGCGACGGATAAGGCAGGCGCGATCGCTGAATTAGTGGGGCGGTTGGGAGATTTGGGGCATATAGGGGATGTGGAGGGCGCGTTAGAGGCGGTGATGGCGCGGGAGAAGACGCGATCGACGGGAATTGGACATGGTCTGGCTGTGCCGCATGGGAAGATGGCGGGTTGTGAGAAGTTGACGGCGGCGGTTGGAGTGAGCGAGGGGGGAATCGAGTTTGATTCGATAGACGGGCGACCTGTGTGTATTGTGTTTTTATTGCTGAGTTCGCCGCAGCAGACGGGAGAGCATATTCAGTTGCTGGCTCGGATCAGCCGATTGATGTCGAAGGCGGAGTTGCGTGAGGCGGTGATTGGTGCGGGTGATGGGGCTGGGGTTTTCAGGTGTCTGGTGGAGGCGGAGGGTGAGGTTGTGGCGGGGTGAGATGGAGTTTTGGGAAGCGGGCAGTGGTCTCGGCGCGAAATGGTGTATTGGGTGGACGGGTGGTGTTTGGAGGATAGAGTATGCTGGAGGGTGTGGAATGAACTGGGGGAAATGGAAGAATGGGGCAGTAGCTCAGCTGGGAGAGCGCCTGCTTTGCAAGCAGGAGGTCGTCGGTTCGATCCCGATCTGCTCCACTACCCGTAATCGCCTTAAACCCATACAAATAATGGATTTAAGGCGGTTTTTCTTTGGGGCTGGAGTTGCCAACATAGGAAATTTTAGGAAATAATTTACACCATTTTTGTTTCCAGCTTGGTCCCAAGGTTCCTCACCGAGTATTCGGGTTTGCACAAGATTTTCAATTCAGCCGATGCACCTCCCATCAACGACTCGTGCGTTATCCTGGCTAAAAAAACATAACTCGATTCCACCAGACATCCAGTAATTGGCCCCAACAATGCTACTTTCTCCCTCTGATCCTTTCGTTCCAACTTTACATTACCTCAACTTCTCCGATCAAATCTACTTCAACGCCACCGGGCCCACCCCCACCTTCAACTTCCACAAACTCACTTCGTGCCCCCGTGGGAACAACCACCGCATCAAACCTCTTACCAAACGCATCCGTCAACAGATCCAAGTCATCCTCATCCACACTCCCGTCATTGTTAAAATCCGCCCACACCGCATAGGGCGGTTCACTTCCGCCCACCACCTCACCCATTGCCGGTAGGAAAAGCCCAAGATCTCCAAAGTTCACGATCCCGTCATTATCGAAATCAAAAATTACCGCCCGCGTCTCAACATCCGCCGTCTTCGCCTCAAAATTTGTCGGCACGCCGCCCAGCCCAACCACTTCAAACGCATACGCCTCCGCCGCCCGGTCCAGTCCCGTATCAAACGGACCGAACTCACCCGCCACCCCATCAATCGGAGCCTGCGATCCAAACAGGACACGCCCAAACAACACATACTCATCATCCCCCAGATCCCCCGCAAGCGTCCCCGCCGACAGGTTCACCAATCCGTTAATCAGATCAATTTCCCCAACCTGATTTTCCGTAAACGCCCCCCCAAACTCCAACGCCATCGCAGTCGCATATGTCGCATCAAACTCCAGGCTCAATCCGCCCGACACAATCGCCCCGCCATCTCCCGACAGAGTCTCGCTCTTCAACCAGATCTCCACCGCATACTCATTCCCAATACCCTCTCGCACCCAGAAATCATCCCCCTCACCGCCATCCACCATCGGCAAGTCCGTCACTGGAATATTCGCCAATGTATCCCCCACATGCGGCATATTCCGCGGCACGACAAATACATTAACCTCAGCACCCACACCCAAACTACCGGGCGTGCCATTTACCTCATAACTCGCTCGCCAGTTATCCGCATCCGAATAATCACCCTCCGTATCAATCACCTCCAGCGACGCCCCATGACCGTCCGCCTCGATCGGCCACTTCCGTCCATCGTCATACTCAAAATCATGAATCACATTCCCAACCCCGTCCGTCAACACCATCCGCTCACCACCGTTTGACAACCGCCCCTCATACCCACCCACAAGCGATAACCCCGCCGTTTCATAACGAATATCAAATGCCGCCAAATCCTTCACCAGCAACAACCGCTCACCCGGCGCCAGCGAAAATCCCGCACCAAACACGTAATCAATTCCCTCTGTAAACTGGACACCCTCCAGATTAATCGCCGTCGTCGTCGATGTATTGGTTAACTCAAGATACTCAAAGTCATCATTATTCAGATTTCCGTCAATCCCAAGCTCCTCCGCCGTCACATCACCCGGATTGTAGTTCAGCTCCGTAATCCGCAAAAAATCCTCCAACGGTCGTACCGTCGCCGTGGACTCAATCACCACCGTCGTATCACCCGCCGACGGGATCAGGTTCCCCTCAAAATCATAAGCCTCAAACTCAAAAACATTCTCGCCAAACCCAACCGGCAACTCCACCTCCCAGTTACTCCCATCCGTAAACCGCACATCCAGGACATCCTCACTCCCCGCCAGCCGAATCTCACGCACGTTAATCCATCCTCGCCCGTTTATCGTCACCGCATTGTCATTCACCACCCCATCGCCCGTCAACACCGTAAAATCAAACGCCGCCGGCAACTGACTCAACACAAACGACCCGCGATTCGCAATATTCGCCGCAAATCCCGTATACCCCTCGCCAAGCATCGTGCTGTAATGCGTCAACCACTCATTCATATAGGCCGTGTTAAACACGGTGTTAATCAAGTGGTGAAGTTGTCCGTGAAACACCCGCTCAATCACAGGCCGATTCAAAACCTTCGCCATGTTCTTACCCCCATGCAATGGCGCGCTCGTCGACTGGCTAAACGTAAAGTCCCAGTCCCACGGGAATGCCATCACCTTACCATCATCCTCCGGAAAATAGAAATTCAGGTTATGCGGGTTCCCCTGGGTATAAGCATCCCCGATACCCGCCAGCGACAACATCGCAAACGTTTCCGTCCACGAATAGATATCCAGCATCTCTAAAGCTGCATCCTCCAACGCCTGCCCCGTCAGGGAAAACATCTTCGCCATTTCGATCACACCCGAAAAATCATCGCGATCACGATGATTCTGGATCAGATACGGCCACCGATACAACTCCTTACTTTCTCCCAGATCTTGAAGATCAAACGCTGGAATCCAGCCAATCGGCTGGTATGTCTTCAAATTCTCGGCCCCCGTATTGTTACGCATCACCCGTATCCCCTCCATCTTGAACAGAACGCCGTCCCCGCCATCGTCAAATTGAGAGTCAAGATAAATATCATCCTGACGCGCAAGCGATGTCAACGTCGGCCCACCCCCGATCCCGCGCGGAGCCCTTAACATATAAGCATCCTCATACATCCCTCCGCCAATCCCCGCCATGTTCGTCAAATGTTTCACAATCACCTCCCGCTCACCATTCTGATCAAACGCTACCGTCGGATGCACCCCACGGAACAAATTCTCACCCGAAAAACGCAGGTTATATCCCGTCCTGGCTTCACTCTGACGTGTAAACATACTTCCCTTCAACCGCGCCCCAACATCGTAATAAACCTGACGCCCGTTGAAGATCACCGTTGCCCCATAACGGTCATTGTCCATCATATTCGTCACGGCAAACAGATCATTCGCGTCCGCGCCCGTCATCACAATGTCAAAATCATGACGCAACGAATCCCGCGTAAACGAATCATTCACCCGATAGAGCGCCCGCGAATTCGCGCCCGCCGCCGGGAACGTCGAAACGGCTCCCAACCCATCCATACCCTCCACATAAAACTGCACCACCGCCCCATTCGCCTGCGCCGGTATGATTCCTTCATACTTCCCGTCCGCCCCCAGACTCATCCCCACGCGGTTAAACCCACCCCCATTCACCGAATACAACAAATCCATCGATGTGATCCCATCACCATCCTCCGCTTCAACACTCACCGTCACATCATCTCCCGACTTCGGCACAACCGGACCATGTATCAATCCGTCGTATGTCGGACCAATATTCACCTCCGCCACCGAATTCGCCGCTCCCGGCGTCCCTGCCGCCTCAGGTTGATCCAACACCACCGTCGCCGCCGCATCCTTGTAATACAACTCCGTATGAACCTGCGGCGAGCCACTCACCCATTTCGCATCATACGAAATCGTATACGTCTGACCATTGGTCACCACCGCTCCGAAGGCAAGCGTCGTCTCTGCATGATTCGACAGGTAATTCATCCGCGCCGTTGCCGTTAGCTCGAGCACCTTGTTCCCCGCATCCATTGGATCCACAATGACACGACTCGTATCATGCGTCCCCACCAATCGCCACTTATTCGCCCCGCCACCTGCAACATCCCCCTCAAACGTCCCATTCTGAATCAAATTCCGATTCGTCCCACCGGGATCCTCAATCACCTGCACATTATCAATCAGTACCTGCCCCGGCGCAATCAAACCCATCACCAGTTCCTGAAACGCAATCGGCGATGCGTCATG
>JANQQT010000291.1 GCA_028284925.1 Phycisphaeraceae bacterium
CAAACTCCTCCGACGCTTCCTCAACCTCCACCTCACCCCCGACACCCTCCGCCAAAACGCCCTCCTCAAACTCGCCGCCATCGACGCCCAACTCAATAACCACAACACCCCTCTCTTCACCTCAACCACCATTCATGCGTATTCTCTCTCCTGATCCGTCCATCCCAATCATTAACAGCTCGTACGGTATTAAATTCTCCCTTCTACCAATTACCACCTCGCATTACCCCCATTCGGTACTCCCTACTCTTCCACCCGAAAACTCACCCCCGGCAACCCCTCCTTATTCATCAAATTAAACCGTGCCAAACAATGCCACCCAAACCTCACATACTTCAACACCCCCACACCAGCCTTCCCATCCACCCAAACCACCACCTCATCCTTCCCCACAATCTTTGCCTTCGCTGAAACCCACTTCATATTTCTCCCCTCCTTCGTCCCATCCGAAACTTCGAACCAATTCAACATCTCCCCACCACCCCGCACCGCCAACCCACTTCCCGCATACTTAAATTTCACATAAATCTTCCCCCCCTTCACCCGATGCGATTCATACATCGGCCCGTAAATCACCAACCCCTTCCTCCCATAACTCTTCGCCAGCGCAATCTTTGCCAACCGCTCACCAGCAAGTTGCTTATTGTTCGGATGCGGATTACTCCCACCCAAAACCTTAAACCCGGTCTTCTCATCCACCTTCCCCTTATACCTCCCACTCGGCAACATCATGTCATTCGTCACCGCCATCCCTACACCCTTCAACTCCTCCATCACCCTCACCTGGCTCTCCCACAAATACTGCATCTTCCCCCCCGCATAACTCGTCGGCGCAATCTGAACATAATAAAACGGCATGTCCTCCCGCCCCCACAACTTCCTCCAACTCCCAATCCACTTCTTCATATCCTCGTGATACTTCCTGTTCCGACCATCATTCTCACCCTGGTACCAAATCACCCCACGCATCGACATTCCCACAAACCCACGCACCATACTCTGATACATCAACCCCCTCCGATGTCCCAGATACCTCCCCTCAACTTTCTCATCCGCCTTATACAACTTCCAGACATCCTCCGCAGGCGTCCACGCAGAAACATTCGATCCCCCAAACGCACACTTGATCAAACCAACCGGAACACCCAACTCCTTATGCAATCGTCGCCCAAACACATACCCCACCTCCGCAAAACCATTCCGCTTCACCTTCTTCCCGCGAAACAGCCTCTCCTTCGCCCCCTTTACACCCTCAGGCGTCGACTCAACCCAACCCGCAACCCACTCACCCAACTCCTCCTCACGAGGCACAACACTACCATCAATCCAAAACAACCGAATCCCCGCATCACTCTCCTTCACCGCCACCTCCCGATTCATATTCGACTGCCCCGCACACAACCACACCTCTCCAATCAAGATATTCTTCAACTCAATCACATTCTTCCCCACCACCTTCAATACATGCTTTTTCCCATCCGCCTTCATCGCGCCAAGTTCTACCTTCCACCTTCCGTCCTTCCCCACATTCGTCTTTTTTACCTGCTTTCCAATGCTTACCTCAACCTCTTCTCCCTTATCTCCCCACCCCCAAACTCGAATCGGCATCTCCTGCTGCAAAACCATGTTGCTCGTAAAGATCTTCGGCAACCTCACATCCGCAATCCCTACTCCACACACACTTCCCCAT
This sequence comes from Phycisphaeraceae bacterium, assembly GCA_028284925.1. GTDB lineage: Bacteria > Planctomycetota > Phycisphaerae > Phycisphaerales > Zrk34 > JANQQT01. The sequence continues at coordinate 1,691 of JANQQT010000291.1, forward strand.
ACCACCACACCAACCATCAATATCCGATACATATCAACCGACCTTTCACTTGTCCTTCGAATTCACCTTGACATCAGAAACGCCTCTCCCCCCAAACGGCATCGCCGCCAACCCCTCCGAATTATATAAATTATGCCTCGCAAGCGCCCTCCACCCAAACCTCACCTCCTCAACCCTCCCACCACCTTCTCCCACAACCTCCACCACATCCTTCCCCACAATCTTCGCCCTCCCCTTCACCCATTCCTTCCCATCAAACACCTCAAACCAGTTCGGCGCCTTCCCATCCTCCGTCCTCAACCCATTGCCCACATACTTAAACCTCACCCTCACCTTCCCCTCATCCACACGCTTCACCCCCTCCACCATCGGCCCGAAACTCTCCCCTTCCAAAAAACCATACGTCACATCCAACGCCACATCTCCCAACCTCATCCCCATCAAATGCTTGTTAGGCGGATGCGGATTCCCACCACCTGCAATAGGCCAACCGGTCCCACCCTTCCCCCGCTTCCCTTTATCAACTCGCTTCAAATTCGACGCATTACCCCCATCCCACAAGTCATTACTCGCCGCCAGTCCCACTCCCTTCCTCGCCCCCACCAACCACGCCTCCCCTTCCCATACATTCAACATCCCACCCGCATATGTCGTCTGCGACACCTGCGCCATATGAAACGCAAGCTCCCTACCCCATACCTCGCTCCACCCCTCCACCATCTTCTTCATCATTACCCCATACTTCTTATTCCGTCCATCATTCTCCCCCTGATACCAGATCGCCCCCTTCACCCCAAACGGCGCCAACCCCACCATCATTGACTGATACAAAGCTCCCGCTCCCCGCTTCTTCTTCCTACTACCAAACTCAAATTGCTTCAACCCTTTCCCACTCGCCCGCGTCCACTCCGCCACCGTCGTACCACCATAAGCCGCCACAATCACACCCACCGGCACACCCAGCTTCTCATGCAATCGCTTCCCAAAATAATACGAAACTTCCGAATACTCATACGTCCCCACACGCGGATGCACAAACACCTTTCTCATCGACTCATGACGCGCCTTCGCCCAACCAATCAATTCCTTCACTTCCTCTTTCTCAGGAACCAACGTCGGCTGAACCATCAACAACCTCAACCCATCAAAATCCATCTTCTCCCCCATCACACGCTTCTTCACATACCGCAACCCGCGACTCATATTCGATTGACCCACCGCCAGCCAAACCTCACCCATCACCACATCCTTAAACACAATCCGATTCCTCCCCTCTACCACCATCACATGCTTCTTCCCATCCGCCTTTCGTTTTCCCAACTCCACCATCCACCTTCCATCCTTCCCTACCACACCTTTCACCTCCTCCCCTCCAAAACTTACCGTGACCCTCTCCCCCACATCACCCCACCCCCATACCTTGATCGGCCAGTCCCTCTGTAACACCATCCCATCCCCAAACACCTTCGCCACACGAACATCACCAACCGCTTCCCTCACGCCGACCTGAAATGACACAACTACACCAATCAACAACAGCCAACCAAACCTGCCCCTTGCATCCATCAACTTACCGCCTTTCTCTTGGTCTTGTCAAAATTCAATCATCCAACATTCTACATCCAATGATGCATCTCCATCTCACATCTCCGCTGGGAATGCCCGCTACACTCACCTTGAAATAGCCCCTGACCGTCATCAAACCTCCCTCCACTCCAGCCAATCCGGAAAATCGCCGATATTAATCCAATATCCCTGCGCGCCACGAAACCTGCGCAACCCAAGCCTTTTGCCACGGAAAGCGATCACACCCCCATGAAATACACCCTCGCACACGTTACCCACGAAGCCGTCGACAAACTCGGTGGAATCGGAACCGTCCTCGAAGGTCTCATCACCTCACCAATCTACAAGCAAAACGTCGGACGATCCATCCTCGTCGGCCCAACATCCGCGCAAATCGAAGTCGACCCCCAAAAACGCCTCGGCGAACACGGCAAAGTCCTCTACTCCTCCGTCGACCTCATCGATGAATGCCACCTCGCCGCCAAATTCCAACCCATCGAATGGGCCTTCAACGTCTCCATCATCTACGGAACCAGAACCTACAACGTGCCCGGCACAAACCTCACCGGTGAATCTGAAGTCATCCTCATCGATGTCTTCAATACCAACGCCGACCGCCTCGCAGTCTTCAAGTTGCGACTCGCCGAGACCTTCGGCATCGATTCCAAGGAATACGAAAAAGCATGGGACTTCGAGGAGTACGTCCGACTCGCCGAACCCGCCTTCTACGCGCTTCGCGCTATCCTCAAGGACGAACAACTTCCCTGCATCCTCTTCTCACACGAATTCATGGGCATGGCCACCGCATTCAAAGCCATACTCGACGGCCCCAAACACTTCAAGACCATCTTCCACGCCCACGAATGTGCCACCGCACGCTACATCGTCGAACACCATCCCGGCCACGACACAATGTTCTACAACGCCATGCGAAAGGCACGGGAACAAGGCCTCTACGTCGAACAGGTCTTCGGCGACCTGAAACACTACTTCCGCCACGCACTCATCTCCAAGGCCCACGTCTGCGATGGCGTCATCGCCGTAGGCGACGACACCGCGCGCGAAATGCACTTTCTCGGTAGACACTTCGACCACCACCACATTGATCTCGTCTACAACGGCATCCCCGCCGAAAAAGTTACACTCGACGAGAAAAACGAAGCACGAAAACACCTCGCAAACTACGCCGAAAAACTCATCGGCTACAAACCCGATATCCTCATGACACACGTCATGCGACCCGTCATCTCCAAAGGCGTCTGGCGAGACGTCGGCGTCTGCGAGGAACTCGAACAACGATTCAAACACACCGACCAGACCGCCGTACTCTTCATCCTTACCACCGCCGGCGGAACGCGACGCAAACAGGACATCGAATCCATGTCCGATGAATACGGCTGGCCGCGAAACCACCGCGAAGGCTACCCCGATCTCGTCGGCCCCGAAATCGATTTCCACAACATGATCGAAAACTTCAACGCCAACAACGACCGCATCCAGATCGTCCTCGTCAACCAGTTTGGCTGGGGCCCCGATGCGCTCGGCGATGCCATCTCTCACGAAATGAACATGCACACCCTCCGCGTTGCCGCCGATGTCGAATTTGGCCCCGCAACCTACGAACCCTTCGGCATCAGCCCACTCGAACCACTCTTCAGCGGCGCCGTCTGCGTCTACTCCAACATCTGTGGCTGCGCAGGTTTCGTCAACCACGTCACCAATGGCGAACCCGTCCCCAACGTCATCGTCGCCGACTACACCCAGCTCAACCACGATCTCCCCCTCGACCAGATTCTCAACATGACCCAGCAACAACGCGATGAAATCGAGGCCCGTGTCTCCGTCGAAGTCGCCGATGAACTCATGCGACGCATCCCCACCACCGACACCGCCCGATCCGAACTCATCGAATCGGGCCAGAAACTCGTCGCCAAAATGGGCTGGGACCAGGTCATTCAAAACACCCTCCTCCCCATGCTCCAACGCGTCGTCTCAGGCAAACCCTCTAACTCCAAAACCCAACCCAACCACACCCAAACCGCCTGACTTCCATACCTACCCACCATCCAAACCTCACCACCACCCCTTCCCGTTTTAACCTGCGCCCACTAACATACCCCGTATGAATCCCCCCTCCCCCAAACCCACTCACCAAAACCTCATCCTCATCCTCACCCCCATCCTTGCCCTTCTCCTCGCCCTGGCCCTCTATCACACCACCTCCCTCCCATACCCCGCCTGTGCCGCCGCCGCTGTCACACTCTGGTGCGCCATCTGGTGGATCACCGAGCCCATCCCCATCCCCGCCACCTCTCTCCTGCCCCTCGTCCTCTTCCCCCTCCTCGGCGTACTCGACCAGAATCAAATCGCCGCCGCATACGGCCACAAACTCATCCTCCTCTTCCTCGGCGGTTTCATGCTCTCCAAAGCAATGGAAAAATCCGGCGCCCACAAACGCCTGGCGCTCATCATGGTCAATGCCGTCGGCGGACGTGGCGGCAAATCTCTCATCCTCGGCTTCATGCTCGCCTCAGCTTTCCTCAGCATGTGGATCTCCAACACCGCAACCGTACTCATGCTCCTTCCCATGATCCTCGCCATCACCGCACAATCCTCCTCCAACTCACACCGCACCCTCACCATCCCACTCCTCCTCGGCGTCGCCTACGCCGCTTCCATAGGCGGAATCGCAACACCCATCGGCACACCCCCCAACGGCGTCCTCCTCGGCGTCTACCAGACCGAAACCAACACCTCCATCTCATTCACCCAATGGATGCTCATCGGCCTCCCCGTCGTCATCGTCTTTCTTCCCATCGCCTGGCTCTGGCTTACCCGCAACATCCAATCCAAAGAACCCTTTATCCTTCCCAACCCCGGTCCCTGGCGATCCGAAGAAAAACGCATCCTCATCATCTTCACCTTCACCGCCGCACTCTGGATCTTCCGCGCCGCACCCAATGGCGGATGGTCCGCCCTCCTTTCCTCTGCCCTCAATACCAAACTCGACATCCACGATTCCACCATCGCCCTCGCAATGGTCCTCGTCATGTTCATCACACCCAACGGCAAAGGCGACCGACTCCTCGACTGGCAAAACGCCGTCAAAATCCCCTGGGGAATCCTCCTCCTCTTCGGCGGTGGCCTCGCCATCGCCGCCGCATTCAAATCCTCAGGCCTCTCACACGCCGTCGGCGACGCCCTTTCCGTTTTCTCCAATATCCCCACCATCTTCCTCATCCTCATCATCTGCCTCATCATCACCTTCCTCACCGAAGTCACCTCCAACACTGCCACCGCCACCGTCCTCCTCCCCATTATCGCCGCTGCCGCCAAACAAATGGATATCGACCCACTCCTCCTCATGGCCCCCGCCGCCATGTCCGCCTCGTGCGCCTTCATGCTCCCCGTCGCCACACCACCCAACGCCATCGTCTTCGGCGGCTCCAACCACCTCAACATCAAAACCATGGCCCGTGAAGGCTTCACCCTCAATGTCATCGGAGCCGTCATCATCACCACCCTCTGTTACATCATCATCTGACAACACCGATTTCTCTCCACCGGTTTTCGCAAACCCGCTATCATCTCCGTTTCCCCATCAACCCTCGCAGGAGCATGCCATGCCCCCAACGGTCTCCTTCCGTATCTGCTTCCCCCTCATCATCATCACCCTTCTCCCCGCCGCCCTCACCTACGCACAGGGTACAAAGTCCGATTACACCCGCGCCAAAAACCTCCCCCGCCTCCTCTCAGGCAAGGTTTTCAAAGACCGCATCAACCCCGATTGGCGCACCCCCACCCAATTCTGGTACCGCCTCAACCTCCCCAACCGCAAAACCCAATTCATCCTCGTCGACGCCGCCATACCATCTCGCAAACTCGCCTTCGACCACGCCCGCCTCGCTGCCGCCCTCACCAAACTCACCAAACGCAAATTCAACCCCAACCAACTCTCCATCGAAGCCATACACCCCTCTGCCAATCCCAACCAACTCCAACTCCGCCTCGCCTCCAAAGGCTACCTCCTAAACCTCAAGACCTACACTCTTACCTCCATCGATCCCCCCGCCAAACCCAAACCCCAGCCACGCCGCCGACGCGGTGGCTGGCCACGGCAACCTACCTCCTCTCGTCGCTCCAACACCTCCCCCGACCGAAAATGGTCCCTCACCATCCAAAACCACAACCTCTACCTCATCGAAAACGCCACGAAATCCAAAACCCAACTTACCACCGATGGCTCCGAAAAGGCCCAATACTCCCCAAACGCCTACTTCTCGCCCAACTCCAAAAAAATCATCGCCATACGAACCATCCCCGCCCAACGTCACACAGTCTACCGCATCGAATCCTCCCCCAAGGACCAAGTCCAGCCCAAACTCCACGCGCGCAACTACCTCAAACCGGGCGATCGCATCGCAATCCCACGACCCATCCTCATCGACATCCCCACCAAAAAGATCATCCCCGTAAATGACACTCTCTTCCGCAACCCCTGGCGACTAAGCGAATTCCGCTGGGCCAAAGACTCCTCACGCTTCACCTTCCTCCACAATCAGCGCGGCCACCAAATCCTCCGCATCGTCGCTATCAACCCCAACACCGGCGCAGCAACACCCCTTATCGACGAAGTCTCCAAAACCTTCATCGACTACGCCTACAAACAATTCAAATACTACCTTGACAACACCAACGAAATTATCTGGATGTCCGAACGCGATGGCCACAACCACCTCTACCTCTACAACGCCAAAACCGGCAAGGTCAAAAACCGGATTACCAAAGGCAAATGGGTCGTCCGACGCGTCCTCCGCGTC
>JANQQT010000298.1 GCA_028284925.1 Phycisphaeraceae bacterium
GCTGGTGTCGGGATCCGCGGGGATGAGGGGTTTGAGTTGGTTGGCCAGGTTGACGCCGGTTGCGAAGGGGAGGCCTGCGAAAGTTTCGCCGACGTTGAAGGCATCGCCATCGCGGTTGAAGTTTCGATGGTCGGCCTCGGGGAAGGTTGTGTCAAGGGTGTATTTGCCGGCGAGAAGACCTGAGGCGAGGGGGAGGCGGATGATGAGGGCGACGTTTTTCTGCTGTGCTTTTTCGAAGATGGTGTGGATGGGTTTTTGTCGGAAGATGTTGAAGATGATCTGGAGGGAGGCGAGTCCGGGGACTTCGAGGCAGGTAAGCGCTTCATCGACGGTTTCGACGGAGGCGCCGAATTGTTTGATGAGGCCTTCGGTCTGAAGGTCGCGGAGGTGGTCGAAGATCTCGCCGTGTTGCATGACTTCGTGGGGGACGCAGTGGGTTTGGGTGAGGTCGAGGGCATCGACGTTGAGGCGTTTGAGGGAGTTGAGGGTGTGTTGTCGGACGGTTTGTCTGGTGAAGTTCTCGGGCCAGCCGGGGGAGGCGGAGCGTCCGAGTTTGGTGGCGATGAAGAATTGCGAGGGGTTGGGGTGTTGGGCGAGGAATTTGGCGACGAGTGATTCGGAGCGGCCTGAGCCGTAGATGTCAGCGGTATCGATGAAGGTGACGCCGGCGTCGGCGGCGGCGTTGAGTGTGTCCAGGGCGTCGGATTCGGAGACGTCGCCCCATTCCGTTCCGCCGAGTTGCCAGGTGCCGATGCCGATTTCCGAGACGGGTATGTTGGTGTTTGCGAAGATTCGGGTGTTCACGTGGCGTGCTCCGGTGGTTCGTGGTGTTTGGGCGGATATTGTAGGGGGTTGAGGTGGGGAATTGTGGAAAGCGAAGGTATTGATTTGGATGTGAAGCGATTTGATGAGATTGTGCGGGCGCGGCGTGCGGTGCGTCGGTTTAAGGAGGGGGTGGGTTTGCCGGAGGGGGCGATGGAGGCGATGCTGGATGCGGCGCGTTGGGCTCCGAGTGGTTATAACCTTCAGCCGACGCATTTTGTGGTGGTGGAGGATGCGGGGACGAAGGAGGCGTTGATGAAGGCGTGTATGGATCAGACGCAGATTGTGCAGGCGCCGGCGACGGTGGTTTTTGTGGGTGATCGTGATGTGGCGCGGGCGCATCTGAAGAAAGTGCTGGCGGCAGATCTGGCGAATGGGGCGGTGGATGAACGGTATTGTGCGTTCATGAGGAAGCAGGTGAAGTTGAGTTTTGGGACGGGGCCTTGCGGTTTTGGCTGGTTTTGGAAGGCGTTTGGGGGGCCTGTTGGGAAGTTGTTTCGGCAGGTGCCGAGCATACCGGCGGTGGAGCGGCGTTATTGGCTGGCGAAGCAGATGATGTTGAGCGCGATGGTGTTCATGCTGGCAGCGACGGATCGTGGGTTGGCGACGTGTCCCATGGAGGGATTTGATGAAGGGAAGGTGCGAAAGGCGCTGGGGATACCGAGGCGATATGTGGTGGGGTTGGTGACGCCTGTAGGGTATGCGGAGGGGGAGATTAAGGGGAGGAGTCGGCTGGGTCTGGATGAGTTAACGCATTGGGGAAGGTGGGGTGGAAGAAAGAATCAATGATCTGCCAAAGCGTAGGTTAATCGTGCGGCGGAGAGGATGCCATAGGGAATGAGCCCCCGGAACTGAGTTCCGTCCTAATGGTCAGCAAGTGAATATGTTAAAAGTGCGGCTGAAATAATTGCGTAGGGAATGAGAACGAGGACGGGTGGAGAGAAGAATGTGGAGAGGAAGTAGGCGGGGATGAGGAGGACGGGGATGAGGAAGAAGGAAAATCTCTTTTTGAGTCGTTTGGCGCGGGTTTGGGGTGGATCGGCGAGGAGGAAGTTTGCTATGTCGGGTTTGGCGAAGAGTTTTTGCTTGACGTACCGGGCGTGCTGGTCATTGCGGATGGACTGGATGAATTCGGAGGCATCGGGGTGATCTTCGAGGAGTTTGGTGAGTTCGGCGGCTTCGATGTGTCGTTTGGTTTTTTCGAGGAGTATGACCATCCAGGCCATGGCTCGGGGGTTTTGAGGGTTGAGGTCCAGGGCTCGTCGAAGGAGGGGTTCGGCTTTGGGGATGTTGTTTTGACGCAGGTAGATGAGGCCACGTGCGGCGACGGCATCGGAGGAGTCGGGGCATGCTTCGCAGGCTTTTTGCACGGCTTGTTCGCCGATGGAGGAAGTTCGTTCGCATGCCATGAAGACGGCGTATTCGGCGTGGATTTCGGGGTTGTAATCTGAGAGTCGGAGGGCGGATTCGAAGGCTTGTTGTGCTTTCTGTTTGTGGCCGAGTTTCCAGGCGATTTGTGCGAGGGCGGTATGTGCGGTGATGGATGAGGCGTCGAGCGCGAGGGCGAGCGTTGCGGCGTCGTGTGCTTCCTCGATCTGGTTTTGACCGAGGAGGGCCTGGGTTTTGAGGCGAGCGAGGCGAGGGGCGATATCGGTGGAGGGGGAGGCATGCTGATCGATGAGGGCGAGGGCGCGGACGTATTGCTGGTCGTTGATGGCATCAACGACGGGCGCCAGGGGATCGGAGGTGGGATAGTCTTCGATCATCGAAGAACCTGCCGTCGGAATGGTATGTGGATAATTGGTCCGTGCACTTGTGGAGCGTCCCGTAGGGGCGTTATATATTCATTATAAGATATGAATGACCGTCGGGTCAGTCATCGGAGAAGACTTCTTCGAGTGCTTTTCGCATGACGGAGGTATCGGGGAAGATGCCGGTCCAGTATTCCATACCGATAGCGCCTTGAGCGACGAGCATGCCGAGGCCGTCGATAACTTTGCAGCCGGCGGCGGCGGCGTCATTGACGAGGCGTGTTTTGGGTGGGTTGGGGATGACATCCGCGACGACCATGTTGGGTTTGAGTGTGTCGGTATTGAGGGCGATGCGGGCATCGACATCAGGAAAGAGGCCTATGGAAGTGGCGTTGATGACGACATCGGTGTCGGGCGGGATGTCGTAATCGCCCTGCCAGTGGGTGAATTCAGCGGCGGCGGGAGTTTTATCGTTGAGGAGGTTGACGAGTGTCTGGCCGGTGGATTCGGTGCGGTTGACGATGGTGATGTGTGAGGCACCCGCGAGGGCTGTTTCGACGGAGATGGCGCGGGATGCGCCGCCAGCGCCGAAGATGACGATTCGTTTGCCGGCGGGATCGGTGATTTCCTTAAGGGAAGAGACGAAGCCTTTGCCATCGGTGTTTTCACCGATGAGTTGGTCGCCGCGTTTGACGATGCAGTTGACGGCTCCCATGACTTCGGCGGATTCGCCGAGGCCATCGAGGTGTTGGATGACGGCGATTTTGTGGGGGATGGTGCAGTTGCCGCCTCGGAAGCCCATGGCGCGCATGCCGGCGACGGCTGCGAGGAGGTCATCGGGGGCGACTTCGATGGTAAGGTAACGCCAGTCGAGGTTGTGGTGGCGGTATGCGGCTTCCATCATGGCTTGCGTGGGGTTTTCGGCGACGGGCTGGCCGAAGCAGGAGGTGAGTTCCTGTT
>JANQQT010000311.1 GCA_028284925.1 Phycisphaeraceae bacterium
GCGGACGCGATGAAATCATCGCCCTCAATGCACTCACCGGCAAACGCGTCTGGTCCTCACCCGTCCGTGGCGATGCCACACTCCTCGCCGCTGCCTCCAATTCCCTCTTCGTCTCCACCGACACCGGCGCCATCCACTGTTTCCGGCAATCCTCTTCACCATCCGTCAACCCAACCCCAACGCCAAAACCCACTCCCAGGCGACCCTCACAGGACATCCTGAAGAAAACACCCCTCGTCAAAACCAAAGATATGATCGGCTACTGGGCCTTCCACTCCGGCATGACCGCCCGCGCCCGCAGGCGCGGCCTCCCCAACCCTGAACGCCGCGCCCTCGACCTAGCCGGCTCCTCCCACGCCACCATCCAGGGTGATATCAACATCCGACAAATAGGCGGCATCGAAGCCCTCCTCCTCGATGGTCGCACCAACACCATCACCCTTCAAAAAGACCATAAAAAAGCCAATCTCCCTAAAAAGCACATCACCGCGGAAGCATGGATACGCATCGACAAAGCACAACCCTGGGGCGGCATCATCGGCGCAATACAGGACAACGGCAACTACGAACGTGGCTGGCTCCTCGGCTTCCAGGGCAACAAATTCTGCTTCGCACTCAACGCCAACTCCGGCCCCGACAAACTCACCTACCTCACCGCCAAATCAAGCTTCAAAACCGAAACCTGGTACCACGTCGTCGGGACATACGATGGTAAAACCCAACGCATCTACGTCAATGGAAAACTCGAAAACACCTCCACCCAACAATCCGGCGATATCAAATATCCTCCCACCGCATTCTACGAAATCGGTGCCTACCACGACAACGATGAAAACTTCAAGACGCTCGGCATGATCCACGAAGTGCGCCTCTACAAATCCGCCCTCACCTCCACCCGAGTCCTCGCCAACCACAAATCCAAGATCAAAAACCTCCCCAAACCCATCCACCTCCCCACAGGCCCATACGCCCGCTTCATCAATCCAACCACTGCCCGGATCATTTGGCATACCCACACGCCCAAACCCTCCATCCTCACCCTCACCAACGCCGGCCAAACCCGAAAGATCATCGACAAACAACCCAAGACGGAACACCGTCTCACCATCAACGATCTCAAAGCCAACCGCGTCTACAAGTACCAGATCGCAACCGGCCCTTCCGCCTTCACCCCCGCCTTCGAACTCGATACATCCTTCAATTTCACCCTTCCGGACATTCCAAGTCGACCCTACCCTTTCACCGAAGATGCCCTCGCCAAAACCACGCGAAAGAAAGCACAACTGTTCCTCACAGAATCAGGTCTCGATAAAGGCATCTGCCTCGTCCTCGGCGCCTCCGATGGTCGACTCGTCTACGAACTCGCCAAACGATCCAACCTCATCGTCATTGGCCTCGATACCAACCCAGCCAGTGTCGCCACAGCCCGCGCCGCCCTCGCCAAAGCAGGTCTCTACGGCAAGCGCGCCTCCATCCACCACGTCCAATCATTCGCCCAAGTCCCCTTCACAGGCGACTTCGCAAATCTCATCATCACCGACCAGATTCCAAACCCCGTCAAACCCGCCATCCCCGCCTCCGAAATCCACCGCCTCCTTCGACCTGATGGTGGTCTCGCCCTGATCAACTGGCCCACCCCCGCCTCATCCAAACCGATCTCATCCGACGCAATCCGCCAATGGACCGGTCCTGTCAAACACACAACCACCAAAACTTCACAAGGTCTTCTCACCCAGTTCACCCGCGCCCCACTCAAAGGCGCAGGCGAATGGTCTCACCTCTATGGCAAACCCAACAACGCCGCATTCGGCGGCGAATCACTCGGCGGCGTATCCGGCGCAAAAGACCTCCAAATCCAATGGCTCGGTCGACCCGGCCCTCGCGCCCAAGCCGACCGCAACGGCAGAAAACCCTCACCCCTCTCCACCTCAGGCCGACTCTTCATCCAGGGACTCCACAGACTCATCGCCCTCGACGCCTACAACGGCACGGTCCTCTGGTCCCTCGAAATCCCACCCATGCAACGCTTCAACATGCCGCGCGATTCCAGCAACTGGTGCGCAGACAGCCAGCACGTCTTCGTCGCTGTCAACAACGCATCGTGGAAAATCAATGCACAGACCGGCAACGTCGAATCCATCACCCCCGTCACCCCCGCCAAAAACAAGGACTGGCAATACGACTGGAGCTACATCGCACGACACGACCAGGTCCTCCTCGGCTCCGCCGTAAAAAAAGGAACCGCCTTCGTCGAATTCTGGGGCGGCGCAGATGCTGGCTGGTACGACGCCCGAAAAGGCCCCGTCACATTCAAGGTCTGCTCCGACAACCTCTTCGCCAAACACAACTCCACCGGCAAAAACCTCTGGACATACAGCCGTGGTGTCATCCTCAACTCCACCATCACCGTCGCCAACAACAAAATCTTTTTCGTCGAATCAAGACACCCCAAAGTCCTTGCCTCCCAATCCCGACGCATCGGCACGCCCGAACTCTGGACCGACCTCCACCTCGTCGCCCTCGATATCAAGACCGGCAAACCCGCCTGGCAAAAACCACTCAAGACCGCCAACGGCATCGTCACCTACTACATGTCACACGGCAAAGATTCTCTCGTCATCGCCTCCTCCGGCGCCAAAAAATACGATGTCTACGCCTACGCCGACACCTCAGGCAAACAACTCTGGCACTCCACTTTCTCCTGGCTCGGCGGCAAAGGCGACCACGGCAAAGCCATGTCCCGACCCGCCATCGCTGGCGACCGCCTCTTCGTCCGACCCCTCGTCCTCAATCTCAAAACCGGCAAGACCATCGGCCAAATGCCCTCCGGTGGCTGCGGAACCTACGCCCTCACCGCGGATGCCGTCATCTTCCGTAGCGGCAACGTCACCATGTGGGACGCCGCCCAAAACAAAAAAACCGCCTTCCCCCGTCTCCGCCCCGGCTGCTGGCTCAGCACCATCCCCGCCGCCGGTATGCTTCTTTCCCCCGAAGCAGGCGGCGGATGCTCCTGCGGCGTCTGGCTCGAAACCTCCATCGCCTTCAAACCCATCCTCAAGAAATAGCGACCAACACACTCACTCCCCCAGCACCTTCTCCACACGATACTCACTCGTACCCCGATGCGGAACCAACGGCCACCGATCCGTCCTGAACGGATACGCCGGCAACTCCTTTCCATTCATCAACGTCCCCAAAGGCAAATTCGACGATGCATACCGCACCGCCACCGGTTCCTTCACATCCTCATGCCACACCTCCACTTCACTCCCCTTCACCCGCGCCTTCGCCACCACAAACTTCTTATCCGACCCCGCAATATAAAATCCCTGCGCAGAATCCTGATCCAAACGCAACCCCCTCGCCGTCCCCTCTTCAAATGAAATCACCACCTTCCCGCCTTCCACCTTATACCCCTTATAAATAGGCCCCTTCCATTCCAACACACCCCGCGACCGATATCCCTTGACACCATAAACCTCCGCCAGCGCCCAACGCGCCGACCTCTCTCCCACCGGCGCCTTCCTTCCCGGGTGAATACTCCCATTCGAATTCGTATCAAACGTTACAATCAATCCCGTCCCTGCCGTCTTCCGCCACGTCAAAAACTGAATCTCCCTCACCACATTCGTATGGTGATTCATGTCATACGTCATCGTCCTCCGATTACTCCAACCCGCAATCTGCACAATCCCAAAAGGCAACTTCGCATCTCCAAACGCCTTACGCCAATCCGAAATCACACTCGGAAATGTCTTGTAAAACGGCTTCCACGATTCACCAAACGAATTGTTCTCACCCTGATAAAACAACACCCCACGAATCGTCATCTTCCGAATTGGCCAGATCAACCCGTTATACATCCCACCCGGCTGACGCCCATGCCCCGGGTTCTGCTCCAGACGCGGGCGACGAGGCACACGCTCCCCCTTATTACGCGCCTTCGCATTCTCCACTTCCCAAACCTTCATCGCCGTGTAATGACGCTTCTTCGCACCCGCCTCACCACCACCCTCATTCCACTTCTTCATCCTTGCCTCAAAATGCTCAATATAAGGCTTCATCTCCTCAATCTTTGCTAATGTTCCCTCATCACACCAATGCTGCGCCATCGTCCCACCCCACGAGTTATCAATCAGCCCCACCGGAACCTTCAACATCCGCCTCAACCTCCGCCCAAAGTGATAACCCACCGCCGTGCAGTTCTCCACCTCATCACTCACCGCCCGCTTCCACCCACTATTCCCCTCTTTCGACACAGTAATATCCTCCTGCTTGTCATTCCGCGCAATCAGCGGCAACCGAATAAACCGCAACGCCTTATCATCCGCACTCCCGATCTCCACATCCGCATCCCGCGATCCCCTCAACGACCACGCCATATTAC
>JANQQT010000012.1 GCA_028284925.1 Phycisphaeraceae bacterium
GAGGAGGTTGAGGTCGGTTTGGTCGACGGATTGGTCGTTGTTGAAGTCGGCCCAGGTGGCGTAGGGGGGTTCGGAGGCGTCGAGAGGTTGGTTTAGGGCGGGAAGGAAGAGGCCGAGGTCGGCGAAGTTGACGACGTTGTTGTTGTCGAAGTCGAAGATGACGGCGCGGGTTTCGATGTCGGGGGTTTTGGGTTGGAAGTTGGTGGGGACCGGGCCGAGGGTGGTGGTGGTGAAGGCGTAGGGTGGGGCGGCGCGGTCGAGGCCGGTGTCGATGGGATTAAATATTTGGTTGACAGGGTCGATGGGGTTTTGGCTGGTGAACAGGACGCGGGCGAAGAGGATGTGTTCATCGTCGCCGAGGTCGGTGGCGAGGGTGTCGGCGGTGAGGGTGATCTCGCCGTCGATGAGGTCGATGGTTTGAGTTTGGTTCTGGTCGAAGGTGTCGGCGAAGTCGATGGCGAGGGCGGTGGCGAAGGTGGGGTCGAATTCGAGGAGGGCGGAGCCGCCGGTGATGGCGCCGGGTGTTCCGGTGAGTTGGTCGGATTTGAGCCAGATTTCGACGGTGTGGTCGGTGGCTTCTCTAATAAAGAAGTCATCGGGTTCCGCGTCAGGGGCGGTGACGTTGGGGAGGTCTGTCAAGGGTAAAGTGGCGGAGGTCTGGGTGGTGGTGGGTGTGATGCGTGGGATGAGGAAGAGGTTGACTTCGGCGCCGATGCCTTCGAAGCCGGGTGTGCCGTTTGTTTCGTAGGAGGCGCGCCAGTTGTCGGCATCGGAGTAGTCGGCTTCGGTGTCGATGATTTCGAGGGAGGCGCCGTGGCCGTCGGCTTCGATGGGCCATTTGCGACCGTCGTCGTATTCGAAGTCATGAATAACATTGGTCCCTGCATCGCGGAGAATGACTTGCTCGCCAGAGTTGCGGAGTGAGCCATCGGTGAAGGTTCCGGCGACGTTGTGGTCGGCTCCATAGCGAGCCTGGAAAGCGGCGAGGTCTTGCACCACAATGATACGTTCGCCAGCGTTGAGATCGATGGAGGGGAAGCTGTACTCGATACCGTCTGAGAAGTGGACATCCATAAGGTTGATGGTGACGGAACCGGTGTTCATGAGTTCAACGAATTCAAAGTCGTCGTTGTTGAAGGTGGGGTCGATGGCGAGTTCGGCGGCTGTCGGATCAGCGGGGTTATAGTTGAGTTCGGTAATGCGGAGCGACTCTGCAACGGGTGTTGAGAGGGGATCGCCCGCGGTGAGTTCGATGGCGTTAGACCAATGGCCCCAGTTGCCGGAAGCGTCTTTCATGCGGACGCGGGCGCGGTAGGTCTTGCCGGATTCGAGGGGGGTTGCGGGGAAGTGGATGGTGTTGTTGAATGTGGTGATTTCGGGGGATTCCCAGGCGGCGTCGATCTCGTAGAGGTATGGCTGGGTTGGGTCGTAGCCGGGGACATCCGGGTTGTGTATCTCGGCAATGCGCCATTGCATGGCGGCGAAGGTATTTGCCCCCTGGGGATCGGCAAAGGCAGATGATTGGAAGGTAAGATCGTTGACGGGGAAGCCTGCGGAACCGGTGTACTGGATGGTGGGTTTGGCGGGCGCCTGGGCATCGGAGACTTTGGCATTGAGCCTGTCTCTGCCATAGCCGCCGGGGAACATGAGCTCCTTCATGTAATCGACCAGGCCTTCGAATGTTTCGGCGTTAAGGGAGCCATCAAAGTTCTTGTACCAGATACCCCTCTTCCGTTTTCGTGGATGATAATCCCACTGGGCGCGGTTTGCATCGACGATGGTATTCTCGACGGTTGCCCCGGTGTGGTCTCCTGTGAGGATGTGGGCGTATTCCTCGACGACGCGACCTGCATCGCCATTATCAAAGAGAAGGTCGAGGAGGTTGCGGACGAAGTTGTCGTATTGTCGCTTGGCTTCGGTGTGATTAAGGACGTGGCGAATGTTTTCCCAGGCGGTGTCAGGCCTACCGAGGTGGGGGCGATCTTCGAAAGTAAGATCGAGATCCCAAGGAAGGATGTGCCATTTGCCGGTTTCCTGGTTGTGGTAGTAGTTGACGTTTTCTTCGGGGCGGAGGTCACTGTTGTTGATGGCAAGATTGACTGCGTTGAAGGCGAAGTAGGAATCGAATTCGAGATTGTCCTGCCACCATTGCAGGGAAGAGGAGGAGCGGAGGCCATTAACGAATGCGGAAAGGTCTGATTTATCGGTGGGGAGTTCAGAACCCTGGCTGCGTTGTGAGGCGCCGCCGACACCGTGCATGTTGAAGATGTTGCCATCGGGAAGGTCGCGTTCGTTGAGGAATTCGGCTTCAGGTTGCTCGATGGCGATGTAGAGTCCCCAGAAATCGCCGTCGTATTGGTCGTTGGAGACGGCTTCCTGTGCGGAATCGATGACGCGGAACTGGAAATACTGGGTGCGAGGGGAAGGTGTCCCGGCGAGTTCGTAGATCTTGAACGCGGAGGGCTCGAAGAGAACGGTTCCTTCTGTGGAGCGGTTGTCACGCCACCAGGGGTTTGTTCCGGGAAGGATGTTGATCTTGTCCCAGGGGACATCGCGTTTGTTGCCGTAGTCATCACGGGCTTCGAAGGCGTGGCCGCGATTGAAGTTGAGTTTCCATTTATTCTTCCCAACCTGATAGGTTGATGCGCGGCCGCGGTTTCGGTAGAGGATGTGATCGTAGACGACGCCATCGTAGACGATGGTTCCGGGGAACTGAACGAGGTTTGAGCCGGATGAGTATTGGGAAGCTTCGACATTGGCTTCGTTGGCGATGAGGTGGTAGGTGGCGACGCGATTGAGGTTCTCGGCATCGTAAGTTTGGTTGGGGGATACACCGGGACGGAGAGAGCCGGTGTAGTCGGGGACGCCATCGTAGACGAAGTAGGCAAAGTTAGGCTGGGGGTCATCGGGGTAAGGAACACGGACGGCGTTGCTGTTGATATCCGATGAGGTGATGCGGTATCGGATGAGGCGGCGGTGGGTCTGGAGATGGGAGGGAATGGTGACGGTGTAGATGTCATCGCCGGCGGTTTCATCGCCATCGAGACCATCGTCGTTCATGGTGAGGGCAGTCCATTGCGTGCCGTAGGCAGGGTCGGTGATTCGGATGTATGCGCCGGGATCGACGAGTTGGTATTCGAGTGTGACGGCATCGACGCCATCGGGATCGGTAATTTTTGCGGTGATGATGACGTCTTCGCCGGAGACGGGTTGCTTGGGTGAGTGTTCGACCTTGCGGGTGGCGGGGGGTGCGTTGTTGCGGAGTGAGTTGTTTGGCGCGTTGGGTGTTGGGCCTTCACCGGCACCCTGACCGATTTTGAGTGTGGCGTCGAACCATGCATCGGAACTGCCGGCGAGGCTTCCGTTGACGAGTTGGACGGCGACGACGTTTTCGCCATCGACAAGTCTTGAGGCGGCATTGTTGAAGGTGAAGGGACGGAATGCGGTGTTTTCACTCTGGCTGGATGCAATGGCGTTGAAGGGGATTTCCGAGCCGGAGACATTGTCGCCATCGACAAAGTGACCGTTGATCCAGACGTTGATTCCGTCATCGTACTGGGCTTCGAAGAGAAGTGAGCCGATGACGGATGCATCTTCGACGTTGAAGGTCTTTCGAAAATAGACGGTGGAATAGTTTCCGCGCATATCGGAGAGATTGGTGATGACAAAGCCGTCCCCGTAGCCAATGGAGGCGGCGCCCTGTTGCCATTCGGGTCCGGCATCGTCGAAATCGATTTCGCGCCAAGCACCTGGGACAACGGAGGGTTCCTGTGTGCCTTTGAAGTAGAGCCAGTCGGAACCCTGGACGAAGAATGTCTGATTAGGCTGGGGTGAATCATCGGCACCGGTGGAAGCTCGCCAGTGACCGCCGATGTCGTTTTCAAGGAAGGGGTTGATGAGTTCGATGGAGTGGGAGGGTTCGCTGCCAACGGTGGGCCAGGGATAGCCGAGTTTGTAGTCAACTTCATCTACGGTATCGTTGGAACCGTCGCGAAGACGGAGATTCTCTCCATCGTTGTTGAGGCTACCGACCCAGGGGCCGAGGGCTGTGCCGCCAAAGACGTTGGTGAATTCCGTGGGGTCTTCCGCAATGACAAGGTATGCGCCTGGGGCGAGGATGGTGTTGTCGGGGAACTCGTAAGTGATGCCATCGTCGAAGTGCCAGCCTGTGAGGTTCTGGGTCTGGTCACCGGCGTTGAAGATTTCGATGAATTCGCTGGCTGAGGTTGAGTCGGCGGGATCGTAGTGAATTTCGTTGATGACGACAGTGGGCGGGACGAATTCGGGTGTGGAGAAAGATTCGGTTGTGGCCGCCCAAGTTGAGCCGGCACTATTGGTGGCGCGGGCGCGGTAGAAGTACTGGGTAAGTTCAGAGAGGGAGGTGGCGAAAGCGGAGAAGGTTCCGTCGGTTGCGGGAAGGTCGATTTGATTATCCCAATCATTTTCGTTGGTGGCGCCATCGTTGTCACCCCAGAAGACTGTAACGGTGGGAATCTGGTCACCTGTATCGGTAACTTCGCCATTAAGTCGGGCGGTAATAGCGGTGATGTTTGAGGCGGGGAGGTTCTGGACCGTGGGAGGTAGAACGGGATTGGTGGAGAAGGATCGTGTGGAGGACGCCCAAGATTCACCGACAATGTTGGTCGCTCGCGTGGTGAAGAAGTAGGGGGAATCGGGGTCGAGATTGGTGAGATTGGTTTGGAAGGAGTCGCTGTGGTCGCCGAGGTTAATCTGGTTATCCCAATTGCCGGGGATTACACCACCATCGTTGTCGCCCCAGAAGATGGTGATGGACGGGACGGCATCGCCAGTATCTGTGACGCGCCCGCCGATGGTGGCGATCTGAGAGCCGATGTTGGTGGCGAAGTTGTTGATGACGGTGGGGAGATCGGCAATGGTGAATGTCGAGGTGAATTCGACAGCGGGGAGGACATCGGGGCTGTCCATTACACCGGCAGCAATTTGGACGGTGTGTTCACCTGGGGCGAATCCCGCTGGAAAATTGAAGCGGAGTGAATCACTGTCAAGGATATCGACCGAGGAAGCTGCGACGCCATCTACGGTGAGGTCGGACGCATCCACGGTTGCCGGCGTGAAATCGGCATTGAAGTCGATGGTGATCTGTGTAGGGGACGAGGCGAGGAGGGCATCATCTTCCGGATTGATATTGGCGACGCGAAGGGCGGCAGGAACATCGATATCCAGATCGACGTGGAAGACGCGATCCAAATCGCGGAAGAGCAGATTGTCATCATCGGGGTTGGAGGCTGCACCGCTGCTGAAGGCCTGGCCTCCGGTGAATTCAGAGTCGGCCGTGTTCCATGTTGTGAAGCCGTTTCCTCCGGCTCCCCAGTCAAAGCCATAGACCTTGTTGGGATCCAGATGAACGGGGTTGGTGAAATTGAAGGTCAGGAAGTCGTTGGGAACGTAGCTGATTGAATTGTTGGCGGTTTCGGAGATAATGGGGTTAAAGGTATTTTCGCTGATCTCGCCGACGCGCACGGTAAAACCGGTGGTGATGTTGTTGAAGGTAATTCGTTCATTCTGGAGGGTGACGGAGTTGAGCAGGTAGCCATCAGGATTGCCTGCTGTAGTGAATGTCTGGCCCTGGACCGGCCAGAAAGACCAGACGCCGCCTTCAGCGCCGGCGGAAGGAATCGCGCCGACGTTTGGGCCGACGGTATCGAGATTGGCAATGTCGGCGTTATCGATAATCGGTATGGCGTTGGAGACGGATACCGAGGAGAGAAGCAGGCGTTGCTCGAGTGTTTCGAGAGGCTTGGCACGATGGGTAGAAAGGTGGGTGCGGGGTGCGCGGGATCGGCGTGGCCTCTTCAGGGGATTGAACATGGGTGAAACCATGGGATTCATGCTCCAACTGCGTTTGAGATTCTTTCTGCCTCACAGGTGAGACGTGCATCGAACTGAGTATGGCTATTCTAACCTGAATCGTACAGAATTGACAGCGAAAGTCGAGAGGAAATCGAGTGTATATGACCGTTTCCTAGCCTGATGAGGAGAGTCCAGATAACAATTCAGAGAAGATGAGACGTAACACCGTGTACAATTGCATCAATGGGATGAGGGTCGGGGATTGGGAAATCGGCGAGATACGTATTTGAAGGTTTATTCATGAGATACTTTGTCTGGACATTTCTTATCGGGGTGAACAGTTTATTTGCGGTAGACGAAGCGCGCGGAGTGAATGAGAAACAGGTTAGAGCATTCCTGAAAGCGCATTGCGTGAAATGTCATGGAGAAAAGAAGCAAAAGGGGAAATTAGCTTTGCACCAAATTGGGTATGGGTTTACCGATCCGGGTGAGGTCAGGAAATGGGAGGATGTGCTGGAACAGCTAACGTTAGGTGAGATGCCACCTGAGGAGGAGAAACAACCCAGTGCAAAAACGGTCAAGGAGATTCGCGCGTGGATCAGCAGACGACTGCATCTGGCGGGTAAGGATCCGGAAATTGAACATAAGATGAAGCAGGCGGCATATGGGAACCTGGCGTCTCATGAAAAGCTGTTTGACGGGTCGGTGAAGGCCAAATCTTTTTCGAAGGCGAGACTTTGGCGGACGAATCCGCGGATTTATGATCTGTTTGTTGATCGGTTCGGGCGTCAGTTGCGCGGAGCGACGGCGATTGCGCAGCCATTTACCATTGACGAACAGAAAGGTGAAGTATCTGATTTTGCGGCGACGTTGTATGCGGATGGGGCGACGCTGCAACGGCTGATGATGAATTGCAAGGCGATTGCCCAGTATCAGACGGTGGGAATTGCGAAGCAGCAGAAGGACAGGAAAAACAAAGGTCAATTCATCACGCGGATCTATCGAAATACACCTGAGGCTTTTAAGGTGATCCTTGAAGGAGAGGAAACGGTCACCAAGGAGGAGATTGAGGCGGCGGTGAAGGTGGAGTTTGAGATCGTGCTGAATCGCGAGCCATCCAAAGAAGAGTTAGATCGATATGGAGAGTTGTTGCGAAGGACCATTGCGCAAGGCGGGAGGGTAAAAGGTTTGCAGACGATGTTGATGGCTGTGCTGCTGCGTCCTGAGGCATTTTATCGAATGGAGTACGGTCTAGGTAAGGTAGAAAGGGATGGGCGACGCATGTTGTCCGCTTA
The DNA here is from genome assembly GCA_028284925.1 of Phycisphaeraceae bacterium. Classification (GTDB taxonomy): domain Bacteria; phylum Planctomycetota; class Phycisphaerae; order Phycisphaerales; family Zrk34; genus JANQQT01. The sequence continues at coordinate 7,128 of JANQQT010000012.1, forward strand.
TGAGCTTGCGTTTGCGATTTCGTACGCCTTGACGGATGCCGGGCCGGACAAGTTGATGCTTGGACCGGTAGATCGGCGGAAGCGGCGAGGGGGGCCGAGTCTTCTGGATTTGGCGCGATCCGGTAAGCTGAGTACACGCGAGGATGTGAAGCGCGTGGTAACGCAGATCATGAAGGCGAAGGATATTGATAAGCCACGAATTCTGAGGTTTTTCCATGAATTCTTCGGATATTCACATGCTGCGACGATATTCAAGGGGAACCGGATCGGGCGTGAGTTTAATGTGAAGAAAATCGTACGCGATGCGGATCAGATGGTGATGCATATCGTGGAGAAGGATAAGGATGTATTGAGGGAGTTGCTGACGTCGGATCGGTTTTTTGTCGCATTCCCCGGTTCGAAGGAGGCATACCAAAGGACGATAGACCGGATGATGAAGCATGAGGGGAAGAATAAGAAGCATCCGACGACGAAATATCTGGTGCACCAAAGGAAGAAGGGGTGGAATCCGATTCCGGAAGCGAACCCGACGTGGCGCAAGTATGTGAAGTTTTACAACTTTGAAGAGATGAACTGGAATTATCCGGTTGAGCAGCCGTTTGCGATGCCAAAGGGACAGCGTGCGGGAATCTTGACGCATCCGGCATGGCTGATTGCGTGGTCGGGGAACTTTGATAACGACGTGGTGCGGCGAGGGAAGTGGATTCGAGAGCATTTGCTTGCGGGAATGATTCCGGAAGTACCGATCACTGTGAATGCGGCTGTTCCGGACGATGTGGACAAGACGTTGCGTCAGCGTATGGAGGTAACGAGGGATGCCTATTGCTGGAAGTGCCATAAGCGGATGGACCCGCTTGGGCTGGCGTTTGAGATGTTTGATGACTTTGGAAGATATCGGAAAGTGGAACAGACGAGGGACAAGAAGAAGCATCCCGCGATTGCGCGCGGCGCGATCATCAACAGTAAGGAATCGGGACTGGACGGGGATGTGAAAGATGCGATTGAGTTGGTTCACCGATTGGGAGGATCGACACGTGTACGGCAATCGTTTGTTCGCCATGCGTTTCGGTATTGGATGGGGCGAAATGAGAAACTAAGCGATTCGCGAACTTTGATCGCGGCGGATGGGGCGTATGTGGATGGGGGTGGCAGTTTTAAGGCACTGGTGATATCGTTATTAACCTCGGATTCGTTTTTGTATAGAAAATAGGACGAATTTCCTTTTGAGCAGGAAACCATTATGCCATTGACACGCAGAGATGTTCTTCGGAATCTGTCGCTTGGGGCGAGTGGGGCGGCGATCAGTCCGGCGATGTTGCCGTTTATGGAGCAGTTACGCGCGCATGCGGATGGGGATGTATCGCGTATACCGAAGCGGGTGGTGTTTGTGGTGAAGTCGAGCGGGTTGACACCCACGGCCCTTGTTCCGGGTGCGCTGGCGAAAGAGCATGTAAAAAAGGGGGACGTGAAGAAGTCGGGAGATAATTATGACTTACCGGAGAAATTGGTTCCGGCGGAGAAACTGGTGAATGCATCTCTTAAAGGGCGAGCGTTGCCGAAGACTCTGAAGGCGCTTGAGCCGTTTAAGGACCAGATGGCGATTGTGCAGGGGTTATCCGGGAAGATGTGTAAGGGAGGACATTCGAGTTGGTACGGGGCGTTGGGGTGTTATCGCACGGGCGGCGAGCATGATACGGGGCAGGTGAAGTGGGCGACGATTGACGGGGAGCTTGCGCTTCACATGCCGGCGATCTTTCCGCATGTGGGGTTGACGCTAGGGGGAAAGGTGATGGATTCGGGAGTTCCGATTAAGAATTCGGTTGTTTATCCTGGTATTTCGGCGATTGGGAAGGATCGGCCATTACCGTTTCAGGGAAGTCCGATGCTTGCGTATAAGGATTTGTTTGGGATCGTGGCATCGGGCAAGGGGGCGAAGGCGGATGTGGAGTTGAAGTCGACGCTGTTGGATTTCATGGTGGATGATATCAAGCGTTTGGATAAGAAGATTGGCGGAGCCGAGAAGGAGAAACTGGGACATTATCTTGAAGCATTTGAATCACTGCGCGAACGGGGGAGGCGATTGAAGGGCGTGGAGGCGCAGGTGCGCAAAGCCGCGCCGGTGGTGAATGACAAATACACCTCGCAGGCGGAGACGGATCGACTGGAGGCGCATTTTGATCTGGCGGCGGCATCGTTGATTTCAGGACTGACGAACGTGGTGACGTTGCGTGTGGATACGCTGAGCATCATTTACAAGGGGCTGGGAATTACGCGTGGGGTTCACGGAATTGGTCATGGCGAGACGGCAGGGTCGATGACGCCGGGCGAGGCGCGTGATCGAATACGACGTTTTCATGTGGAGCAGATCGCGCGGCTGGCGGGTAAGTTGAAGCGTATCCCTGAGGGGGATGGAACCATGCTGGATAATACATTGATCGTGTACATGAGCGATGCAGCGGAGAAGCATCATGCAAGTTGTATCCAGTGGCCGTTTGTTCTCGTGGGTGGATTGGGCGACGAACTGAAGACGCGGGGACAATACCTTCAGTACCCCCATTATGGAAGGAAGGGACATCACACAATTGCGAACCTTTACACATCGTTGCTTCATGCAGTTGGGAAGAAGCGAGATACTTTTGGTCAGATGGATTTGAATTTGGACAAGGAAATGCAGAAGGGGCCGTTGACGGAATTGGCGGGTTAACGGGTTGGTGAAATAAAAATCATTGACACAAAGAAAAACCCTCCCGAACCAGGGTTTGGAGATCGGGAGGGTTTTGTATTATGTGGCCGAGCGAACAAGCAGGGTCTCGGCGGTTTATCGTCGAAGGCGGCGTCTGAAAAGATTGGCGGCGATCGACGGTTAGCAAGATGTGGTCACGGTTGAAAGTGGGTGTGGGTTGTGACCGTGGTATAATTAGCCGTGCGGCTCTGACGGATCAGCACATGGCGGCGTACACGAACATGGTCAGGTACATGATTCGGCGGCGTGTGGCGTGAAGCGTCAGAGCAAACATGGGTTATCCTCGATAAGGTTTTCGTGATACGCTCTACGAGTAATCAAGGGCTGTGCCAATCAGGGCGGCTCGCTTGAGCAAAGGCTATAAACCTATGCAAAACAAAGGCTTACGTAAACGCAATCGCAAGTTGACAAAAGATGGATCGTGCAGGATGTTGCTTTTTGGCAACATTGGCATGGCGCCGTTGTGGGCCTTTATATGCACGAGTATCTTGTGGAACGGGGCGGTGTCGGGACAGGTGAGAAAAGGTGTGCCGATTCTGGACCAGGTGAAGGCGACGCAAATTTATGCTCTGGCGGAGAATTGGGTGAAACGGGCCGCGGTGCCAAAGGGGGATGTGCCTTTTAATGTTGCGGCGGCAAACGTGTCGGCGGTCCGGGTGACGATACGTCGAGGCGGGCCGACGATTGGCCAGGCGACGACGGTACGGAAGGATCCACTCGAAGCAGTTAAGAACGAGACGTCTCCCAAAGAGAAGATTAAGTATGTGGACGTGGTAGCACTAACGCGGGATGCGGTGGGCAAGGCGCTGGATCAGGCGCAGCGAACGTTGCGACTGGTTCGGTTGACGGAAAGGGAGACCGCTCGTTTTCAATTGGATGTGCAGTTTGCGCTTGCGCCGCATCGATTGCGGCTGAATGAACTGAGTGACATTTTCAAGCAATTTCATATGAATCTTGATGGACTTGCGATGAATAAGGGGAAGCGGTGGGCATGGAGTTTTCCGGGGAATGTGATCGCGTCGAACCTAAGATTGAATGGACAGTTTAATCAACTGTTGACGGGGACGGGGATGGAGTTGAAGGAGATTGAGTTGATTGGGAAGCCGCGTGGTCCTGCCTTGTATAAATTTGACGTGCTGCATGTGGTGCGGATCAAGAAGGATGATTCCCGGCTAACGTTTTTGTCGCGCGGGAATGAGGTGCTGCCTGCAAGGCCAATTGTGGGGGGGGCGGAATTGCGAAGGATTTCGGAATCTTTGGTGAAGTATCTGCTCGGGCGTCAGCAGAAGACGGGTCATTTTACGGGGACGTACGAGCCGACACCTGACCGGTATAAGTCAAAATCCGCCAGGACGATTTACGGGGCATTGGCGGTGATCGCGTTATCGCGTTATTCAAAAGCGCCGGCGATTGATCAGGCAGATGCGGCATTGAAGAAGAAGGCGGGAGATGCGGCACGTAAAGGATTGTTGATGATCAATCGGCCGCTGAGTCGCGGGGGTGGGACGACGACGACGCCGATGATGCTCGATACGGCATTCACGTTGATGGCAGCGTTGGAAACGAACATGGATCGTGATTCGGCGCCGATGATCAAGGCATTGCGATTGCGGATGGCCAAGACATTGGAGACGATGCAGACGAAGGATGGTCGTTTCCAGAGTCGGACGGGAGGTAAGAACGTGGACACGGCACGGCAGGCACTGGGGGCGGCGGCGTTGGCCATGCTTTATCGTCATAATGCATCGCCCCAGACGCTGGAGAAGGCGCAACTTGCATTGGGGCTGGCATGGAATGATGCAAAGGACCATCAATTAATGCTGTCAATGCCGTGGTTGACGATTGCGGAGGTGACGTTGCTGGAGAGCGGGAAGGCGAACAATCCCGATCGGCTTGCGAATACGTGTCAGTCGGTGTGGCGGAGGCAGGTTGAGCGGGCGGATGATAAGATCCCGGCGGATGTGATTGGCGGATTCTTGAAGCAACACGCTTTGCTCAATGAGCCGGATAGTTCGTCGATGTACCTGATGTTTGCTCAGGGGATGGTTCTGGGTCGGGACAAAATCGTGGCGTCCGAGGAACGAATTGACTGGTTGCGTCGGTGCGGATTGGGTGTGCGGTTCATTGATCAATTGATGCTGGATCGGGCGTCAGCCTACTACTGTCGAAATACCGATGCCGCGATCGGGGGTGTGCGACGATCCATGTGGGATAACGTGCAAACATTGGGGGACTCGGCGTTTGCGTTGTTGGCGGTGACGGAGGTTTGGCGGGGTAAGAACAAAATTGAGAGGGATGCAGCGTCGCCTTGAAATTTGGATCCATTAACGGCAGGCGGGCCTGGTTTTGTTGCTGTGTTTGAGGGGGTTCTGATCGAGTGTTGGGTGAATTGCCACCGTGAGAGATGAGGCATAAAGTATGCCCAATTGCCACCGTAGCTCAGTTGGTCAGAGCGGTGCTTTCGTAAAGCACAGGTCGTGGGTTCAAATCCCACCGGTGGCTTTTTTCTTTTGTGTTTTCGGGATAATCCATTCTCGCCAGATCATCGCGGCTTCCTTATCTTAGCTGCCTTGCGACTTTCCGCAGGCCTGAATTAGATGAGAATCATTTCGATGTGGCGGGTTTTTCCGACCGGGGTCTCCAACACGGCGCGATGCTGTGGCCGTCCAATCCTGATGTCAAACAGACCGGTTTTCCACCTGATGAAGGTACTACAAAAACATCCCATCGTCCTCGGTTTCTTCGGGTACTGGTTTTGTTGAATTGGAAGGCAATCCATTTCCCGTCAGGGGAATAACTCGGCGTCGATACATAACCGTCCATTCGACAAATTTCAATCGATTTGTTCGTTGAACAATCGTGCACAAACAAACCGCCATCGAAGAGTTTGGAATAAACAATCTTTGAACCATTGGGAGCAAAATCTCCCAATTTGGGCATACCCTGTCCCGCACCAGCTATTTTGGACGTCGTTTTGCCTTGGAGGTTGGCAATCACAATTTGATCCGTTCGTAAGTTCCAGTATGCAATCCGCTTGCCGTTCGGCGACCAGATCGTTTTTTCCATCGAGAGATTACCCCTGGTTAAAGGCTTTGTCACTCCCGATTTCACCTCCCGCAAGTACACGTTCCAATTCTGGTTGAACGAGTTGAACAGAATCCACTTGCCATCAGGTGACCAGCTTGGCCAGACACGTGTTTGGCCCCTATTCGTAAGTCTCTTGTCGCTCCCGTCTTTCTCGCGAATCCACAAATCCTGTTCGTCCGTCATTGAACTTACGACACAGTAAACCAGCCGGTCTCCGGAAGGAGCATACGAAGGAAATACACCAGTGGTCAGCTTACGGTGGCTCCTTTGATTCATGTCGTACTGGTACATCATATAGTCATCACCGATGTCCAGGTAACAAACCAGCTTTTGACCGTTTCTGTACCAGATCGGATGCTGGAGGGAACGCGCGACATGTTCTCGCGGCGGTCCATCGGCTTCAAACAGTCTGGCCTTGGATTCATTCTTCGCGAACCGAATCCAGGCGAATCATTTATCCTTTTTCGCGTCATAGCTCTCCCACAAAAAGTCGTATCCCAATTGTAATTGGGCGCCTTTCGTGGAAGTATCGCGACCCAGATGGCAGCCCATCAACAACAATGGGACAAGCCACAGCCCAAACGACAGGAACGTTTTCCAATTCATTTTCTTACGTTCCAATGCCACAGATCACTTTACCCCCGAACGTTGAAAGTACGAACCATGCATTGCGTGTGCCAGCCTTGACCCCGATCGCCAACACTCCATATTAATCATTGCCTCTCGTACAAGCTTCAATTCCCTGGTAAAAACCCAGCCACTGCCGCACTCACATGAAACACTACAATGAATTCGCTTCCGGCAGATTATTCTGATTTTAACCAGAATACTTCGCTCATATGTCAAGAAATTAATCAAATGCGATCTTCTTACGTTCCACCAACAACCGGTAATACTCGAAACTTTTCGCCGATTCATTGGCACGGAGATAATGACACATGCCATTCGAATTGACAAATGCGGGATCGGCACTGTTTTTTCTCGCCGATATGCAAGACCTGGAGAATTTTTCGGTTGTCTTCAGGCGGATGCATTCAAACCGAAGAGTATCAGGTGAAATACCAAAATTTCGGTCGGGACCACACCATCCCAAAGACGAAAACACGTGAGAAACGTACTCGGCAAACGACACAAAAGGGTGGCTGAGGGGATTCGAACCCCCGACCCCCTGGACCACAACCAGGTGCTCTAACCAACTGAGCTACAGCCACCAAATATCGAGACACAACAGTAGGCACTCTCGTTAAACCGGTCAAACAATAATGCCCCCTACCCAATTTCCTCCGCCAACTCACGTAGTTCCGGCCTCCGGTCTCGCCCTAATTGCATTGCGATCCCCATCGTGTATTCCATTCTGCACACCCATACGATATCATAGTATCAAAGTCGTACCATGCATATCTGTAAGTGAGTGCCGGAAAATGCTGATCCTGACCGTTATTCAAGGACCTGACAAAGGCCGTCGTTTTGAGCTTCCCGACAACGAACCGCAACTCATAGGCCGTTCCAGCGAAGCCCTCCCTCTCGTCGACACCACGATCTCCAGACGCCACGCCGAACTCACGCCCGATCACGGGAAATGGCTCATCAATGACCTTGAATCGGCGAACGGCACATACGTCAATGGTACGAAAATCAAAGGTCAGCGTTTGCTCGTCAGCGGCGATCAGATCCGCACGGGACAGTCCATTTTCGTCTTTGGCCGATCCACCAAACACGCCCCTCGAAAGCCCGTCCGTGTCATGCCATCCGACCGCTTCGACACCGCAGTCGAATCCGTGGTCCCATCAAACGATGACTCGGTGATTATGGCGGTCCCAGACCCATCCGAAGCGGCTGTTGCACACCTGCGTGTCCTCTACGATCTGATGCAACTTGTCGGTTCCATCTTTGACAAACAACTGCTCCTCGAACGTGTCATGGATCTTGTTTTCGAACACTTTGAGCCGGATCGAGGGTTCATCCTTACCCAGGAAAACGAAAACGACAAACCCGAACCGATTGTTGTGCGATATCGCCAGGAACCCCGCGACAATGATGAAAAACATATCCACGTTTCTCGCACGATCGTCCAGCATGTTCTCAAGAAAAGCGAGGGCGTCCTGAGTTCCAACGCCATGGCCGACCGACGATTTTCCCCCGGCGACTCGGTCAAGAACTACGGCATTCGATCCGCCATGTGCGTGCCCATCAAGTTCCGTGAACAGAAGTTCGGCGTCGTGTATGTCGATTCCAAGGTCGCCAATTACACCTTTACCGAAGACCAATTGCGTCTCCTTACCGCCATGGGCGCCCAAACCGGCCTTGCCCTTGAACATGCCAAACTATACCAACAGGGCATGCAACAGGCGCGCCTCGCCGCCGTCGGCGAAACTGTCGCCAGTCTCTCGCACTCCATCCGCAATATTCTCCAAGCCATGCGCGGCGGCGCAGAAGTCGTCGAACTGGGACTTCGCAAAAAGGATCTGAACATTGTCGCCAACGGCTGGGATATCCTCGCCAGAAACCTTGATCGCATCTACCAACTCACGATGAACATGCTCCAGTTCTCCAAGCAACGCAAACCCGAATTTGAATTGGTCAACTTTCCCAACCTCCTTCTCGAAATCGTCGGCCTGATGCAACCCCAATGCGACCGTCGAAACGTCGCACTCATTACAGATATTGATGACGAAATGCCCCCGATCCCCTGTGATCCGAACGGTATCCACCAAGCCGTTATTAACCTACTGGGCAATGCTCTGGATGTCGTAGACCCCGGCTCAGGCGTTATTACGATTACATGTCATTTCCGCCCTGAAGAACACGAGGTCTCCATCGAAGTCACAGACAACGGAGAAGGGATCGACGACGAAACGATGGCGCAACTTTTCCAACCCTTCTACTCCACCAAGGGACTCCGTGGAACAGGCCTCGGTCTTGCCGTTACCAAAAAGATCATTACCGAACACGGAGGCCAGATCAATGTCGATTCCACCCAGGGGCAGGGTACAACCTTCTCCCTCACGCTTTCGAGTGAAAGCAAGGACGATCCCGCCGCTACGCACGTTTAGATGATCCAAACCCTCCCGCACCAGCTAAAACAGTTTGCCCTGATCAGGTGTGTCAAGAGTCGCATTCGACTCCATCACCTCTTTCACCTCATCAAGCAGATCCTCCAGATCGCGAAACTGCTTATAAACACTCGCATAACGAACATAAGCCACCTGATCCACGTTTTTCAATCGCTGTGCAACCTGTCGACCGATCTCCAGACTATCCACCTCTCGTTCAAACGTCCGGAACAACTCCTCCTCGACCTCATCCGCAATTTCCTGGATCTGTGCCACCGAAACCGGGCGTTTATAACACGCCGCCTCCAAGCCATCCAGCATCTTTTGCTTCATATAAGGAACACGCGTGCCGTCTTTCTTCACCACCGCCAGCTTGATCGTCTCCTCAACACGCTCATACGTCGTGAATCGACGGCCACATTCCAGGCATTCACGACGGCGGCGAATCACCTTCCCCTGCTCAGATGAGCGGGAATCTATCACCTTGTCCTGATCCGCATTACAAAACGGACACAGCATACCTGAAGTCTCCAAGCCCCCAACACTTTGGGGCACAATCGAGTACCGATACCTTATCTTGACCACACATTGTATCCCAGTCAAATTGGCCACCCCGCCAGCCGATTATTTGCCTACCCCACATCATGATTGATAATGACCATTCAACACCCGCACCAAGCATTCATGAAGGAATGAACAATGCCCAGAATCACGTTGCCTGATGGTAACATCAAGGGATTCGACTCCCCTACCACTCCACACGAAGTCGCCCTCTCGATCAGCGAAGGTCTCGCACGCGCCACTATCGGCGCCAAGGTCAACGATCAACTCGTCGACGCCACTCATACCATCGATTCAGACGCAGCCATCTCACTCATCACCAAACCACGTAAAGGCGTGCCCTTCAACGAACAGGATGCCGATGCCCTCTATCTCCTTCGCCACTCCACGGCCCACGTCATGGCCGAAGCCATACAGCGACTCTGGCCCGATACCCTTCTCGCATACGGGCCACCTCTCGACAACGGCTTCTACTACGACATCTACCTCGAACAACCCATCTCATCAGACGACTTTCCCGCCATCGAAGCAGAGATGAAAAAAATCGTTAAGGAAAAGCGTCCGTTCACACGCTATGAACTCTCTGCCGCCGATGGTATGAATCGCCTCAACGATGAAGGCAACAAATATAAAATCGACAACGCCCAACGCGCCATCGACGGCGGTGCAGAATCCCTCAGTTGGTACGTCACAGGCCAAAAGGACGAAAACTGGGAAGACCTATGTATGGGGCCACACCTTCCCAACACCTCCGCCATCGGTGCATTCAAGGTCATGTCCATCGCCTCCTCCAACTGGCATGGCGATGTCACCTCCGACCGATTCCAACGCGTCTACGGCACGGCCTTTTTCTCCAACGCCGACCTCGAACAATACCTCGAACAACTCGAACAGGCGCGTCAGCGTGACCATCGCGTTATAGGCAAAAAGCTCCAACTCTTTCACACCGATGATCAGGTTGGCCAGGGACTTATTCTCTGGACCCCACGAGGCGCGATGATCCGCCAACTGCTTCAGGACTTTATTATGAAGCACCTGATCCGGCAGGGATACTCTCAGGTCTTCACGCCTCACATCGGGAAACTTGACCTTTACAAAACCTCCGGTCACTACCCTTACTATCAGGAAAGTCAGTTTCCTCCACTCATCAATCCCGACCAGATCAGTGCCCTGGCCGAGGAGGGCTGTTCATGCGGCGAACTCTCCAACAGAATGCAGGATGGCGAAATCGACGGTTATCTCCTCAAGCCCATGAACTGTCCGCACCACATCAAAATCTACGCCAGCCAGCCCCGCAGTTACCGTGATCTTCCGATTCGCCTTGCCGAGTTTGGCACAGTCTACCGGTGGGAACAGTCCGGCGAAGTTGGAGGCATGACCCGTGTCCGTGGTTTCACGCAGGATGATGCACACCTTTTCGTCACCGAGGATCAACTCCAGGACGAACTCATCGGATGTCTGGAACTCGTCGGGATCATTTTTAAGACACTTGGCATTAGCGATTACCGCGTTCGCGTCGGCCTGAGAGATCCGGATGACAAAAAATATGTCGGTGACCCCGAAAACTGGGATAAGGCGGAAGAGGCTTGCCGCACTGCAGCCGCGACTCTGGGCGTTCCCTTTGATGCCGAACCGGGTGAAGCGGCGTTCTACGGTCCGAAGATCGACTTCGTGATGCAGGATGCAATCGGCCGCGACTGGCAGACCGGTACGGTTCAGGTCGATTACAACCTTCCCATCCGTTTCAATCTGGAATACAACGGATCGGACAACAAGACACATCGTCCCATCATGATTCATCGCGCGCCTTTCGGTTCGATGGAGCGATTCATCGGGTGTCTCATCGAACACTTCGCCGGTGCTTTCCCCCTCTGGCTCGCGCCCGAACAATTCCGTGTCCTCCCCGTCAGCGAAAAATTCATGGAATACGCGATAACCGTCCACGACAAACTCACCGCCGAACCCTTCCGCTCCGTCCTCGACGACTCCGACAACCGCGTACAGGCCAAAATCAAAGTCGCGCAGGAAGACAAAATCCCCTACATGCTCGTCGTCGGCGGCCGCGATAAGGATGCCGGTACGGTCAGCATCCGCCACCGCACTGAAGGCGACCTGGGCGCACTACCGCTTGACGAATTCATTAGCCAAGCCAATGCCGAAGTCGCCTCCTTTGGCAAGTCCACAATTACGGTAAATTCCTGAGAACGAATAACCCAACTCCAATCAAACGAGTCTCCCCATGCCCATCAAATACACCACATTTATCATCGCTCTCCTCCTAACCGCCCCCCTCTCGGCCCAAGACAAAAAAACCAATAAATTCCCCCATGGCCCCTTCTCTAAAAGACAACCCAACATTCCCAAGGGAACTGTCACTGAACATACCCACCGCAGCAAGATCTTCCCCGGCACAATCCGCCGATACTGGGTGTACGTACCCAAACAATACGATCCCAATACACCCGCCGCTGTCATGGTCTTTCAGGATGGCCACACCTATGTCTCGGAAACCGGCGACTTCCGAACGCCCATCGTCTTCGACAACCTCATTCACAAGAAACAGATGCCCGTTACGATCGGCATCTTTATTAATCCAGGCCACCGCGGGCCCAAACTCCCGGAGAAACGCGGATGGGCCGCGCGCCCCAACAACCGAAGCTACGAATACGACTCGGTCTCCGATCAATACGCGCGTTTCCTCCTTGATGAGGTCCTTCCCACTATTGGCAAAAAGTATAACCTCACCAAAGAACCTCAGGGACGCGCCATCTGCGGTATCAGCAGTGGAGGAATTTGCGCCTTCACAGCGGCATGGCACCGACCCGACGCCTTCTCAAAAGTGCTTTCGCACATTGGAAGCTTCACCAACATCCGCGGCGGACATGTGTACCCATCCCTTATCCGCAAGGGAGCGAAACGCCCCATTCGCGTCTTCCTACAGGATGGTACAAACGACCTCAATAACTCCCACGGCAACTGGTGGCTCGCAAACCTCCAAATGGAATCCGCACTCAAATTCAGGAAATACGACTACAAGTTCGTCTCCTCAGACGGCGCGCACAACGGAAGACACGGCGGGCAGATACTCCCTCAATCCCTCATATGGCTCTGGCGTGACTACAAAATCAAGACTTCCTCCAAGTAAAAATTCGCCCCAAACCTGAGTCACCATATTCGCCACCTGTTGCTCCTCCACTTCGCCGTTCCTACGATTTCGCCACCCAATTCCACCCAACCCGCCAAAGAGAAAGACCAGCCATGTCACTCTCCAAAGAAATCATTATCGATCATCTGCGAACTATCGCAGACCCCGCCACCGATCGTGACATCGTCACCGCAGACCGCGTCAAGAACATCGCACTCTGTGAAGGTCGAATTACCCTTCGAATCGAATCACCCACCTCCGACCCGAACGCCAAGGAAGCACTTCGCAACGGTATCCGAAACGCTCTTGCCCCCGTCAAGGAACATATCCAGCAACTCAACATCGATCTTGTCGAGCCTCCCCCCACCGACCGACCGGCCCAACCCGCAGGCCCCCCGAAGAGCCCTCTACCCAACGTCAAACACATCATCGCCATCGGCGCCGGCAAAGGCGGCGTGGGAAAAAGCACGGTCTCCGTTAGCGTCGCGGTCGGACTCGCCCGGCGCGGACTCAAGGTCGGTCTACTCGATGGTGACATCTACGGCCCCTCCGTCCCGACACTTCTCGGACTCGATAGCCACGACATCCAGGGAACCAGCCAGACTATCCTCCCCTTTGAGGTCCACGGTATTAAGACCATGACCATCGGTAAGCTGGTTGAACCGGATAAACCCCTCATCTGGCGCGGCCCGATGGCCCACGGAGCCTTCCGACAACTCGCCATGCAGACCAAATGGGGCGATTTGGACATCCTCGTCATTGACCTCCCTCCAGGCACGGGCGACGTTCCGCTGACACTTGCCCAGATGCTCCCGCTCACCGGGGCCGTCATTGTCTGCACACCCCAAAAAGTCGCGCAGGACGACGCCACACGCGCCGCGGGCATGTTCAATCAACTCAATGTCCCCGTCCTAGGCGTCGTCGAAAACATGAGCTACTTCATCGGTGACGATGGAAAGGAATACGACATCTTTGGAAAAGGGGGCGCGGCACAAATGGCAGAGCGTCTCAGCATCCCACTCCTCGGCTCAATCCCCATCCACATGGACCTCCGCGCCAATTGCGATGAAGGCAACCCCACCAAAAACTTCGAATCCAACGAACAACTTGCCGCCGAACTCAACGACCTCGCTCAAAACATCCAAGTCGCCGTTGAAAATGCCGCCTCCCAATCCGCCGCCCCAACAATCTCCATCACCTAACCGATTTCAAATCGGCAACTTGACCCCGGCCTTCAACAACAAACGCCTCGCCTGATTCATCGGAACCCACCGAGCACTCCCATCACCAAATAAGATGTTGATTCCTTCCTGATTGTGACGCCCCAGTTTCTCATACATCAAAATCACGTTCGTGTCACCATCCCATTTCTTTCCTTTACCCAGATAAACAAAATTACAATGCTTCTCAAGCCACGCCGCAATCCCCATGCGATCCATTCTGTTCTTGGGAAACGCCTTTAATATCGCCTCCTGCTTTCTGCCCGTAACCGAAGGACACAAAAAGATCTTCGGACTCGCAAATTTCCCTGCAGCCATATCGACCAGCGAATCAGGCAACTTCCCATTATTGTCCGCTGAGTAGACGGACATGATCGTACCGATACTCTTCATATTCGACGCACAAACCGTCCGATTCACCGCCTCATTCGCATTCCCCAGTGATGGCAACAAAACACTAATCGCCACCGCAGTCGGCGTCACCGCCGAAGTCGCCAAGTCCAATGGCCCCTGACTACTGAATAGCTCCGCTCCTGGAAACGAACTGGTTGCCCGTGAATGCCAACCCTTGCTATCCACCCACGCCGCCCTACCTGACGCCTCAAAATACTTCGCGAGATTCTCAGCCTTTGGCACCAACTTTTTGAACTCATCCAATTCAAACTGATCCAACAACTCACGCCAGTCCGAAAACACCCGATTCAATTCCTTTGGAGCATCCACATAAACAAACGAAGTCGGCCGCCCAACCCCCAGCCCACGCATCACCGCCACAAACTTCGCATTATCCTTGATATTGGTGCGACCCTCCCGCGCATGCTTTATTGCCGACTTCAGATGGGCCACCTTACTCCCGAAATACAAATAACCATCCGCAACCGTCCACGCCAGAGGCTCACCGTCAACAACCAACGAAGTAATCACCGCATCCCCGTGCTGTTCACGCGTCACCTTCACGGCCCCCTCAGCTCCGAAATTCATCAACTGCGTTAACATGTCCATCATCTTCGCGGTCTTTTTGGCATCACGAGGCCGATGAACAATCATCTGTTGTCGCCAACCCGACTTCATCTCAGGAGTTCTATACACCGTCCAGATCGACCCGATCGCGTCAATGATATCCTTCTCAAGATCCAGACCTATCTGCTCCTTGACCTCCTCTAAACCAATTTCATACCCTTCCTTCAAATCAGGAAACGCCTTAAAGATGCGATCACGAATCTCAACATACACCGCATTCACATCAAACTGACTCACGTTCGCCCACGTCGCGGACCTCGGAATCAACTTGTAAACATCCTGCCCCAACGGCGCATCGTCCCAGATCTTCAACAACCCCGTCTTCTTCCCCTTTAACATCACGCTACTACGCGACACCCAACTCTTGCCAGAAAAACCGCTCGTCCACACAATCTGCCTAAACCCATCCAGTCGCAATGCATCCCGTATCGGTGGCCACATCTTCGTATCAAGATCATCACCCGCCGCCGCAAACCGATCGTAAAACTTCACGCCTTTCTCAATATCAAGATACCCCACCAACGCCGGACGTTTCACGCCTCCCTCGAGCGACGCCTTGAAACGCGCATCACGAAATAGCGTCTTATTATTCTTCCCAGTCAACGTTTGAATCAACTTAAATACACCCCCCTCATTCACCCCAAGCCCTAATAACACGAACCGTTTGTCAACCACCCTGATCCAGTCCTTGGAGTCCGCTCCGGCCAACTGCAACAAACCCTCCAGATCCAAGGTTAACGCTTCCGCCTGCTTAGCAGCATCCCACAAAAGCACAAATGAGGGCGGGTTATTCACATTCTTCGGCAAACCCACGTAAATCGCCATCGGTCGACGCCACGAATAATCCATCACGCGCCCTACAGCGTTCATCACAACCCCAAATTGAGGTGGCAACTCACCCCCAAATTTCTTCAAGGCTCCATCGAAAACCTTCTTGATCAACGCCCGCCCCTGAAATGCCTTCGAAAAACCCGCCAGATTCGATCCGGCGTAATCCTCACCTAATTCGTCAACGCCCTTCCATCCCAGATACAAAA
Organism: Phycisphaeraceae bacterium; assembly: GCA_028284925.1. GTDB lineage: Bacteria > Planctomycetota > Phycisphaerae > Phycisphaerales > Zrk34 > JANQQT01. The sequence continues at coordinate 22,994 of JANQQT010000012.1, forward strand.
CCGCATCCGACGGGATCAGGTCCGCCAACGGCTGACCTTTCGCCTCACGCCAACTCCCCATCATAAACAACAATACTAAAAACACGCCACTGAAATGACGACCAATCATGATTCGACTCCCGAATTAGAGGAGATTCTGGTGAAAACCAACAATGACAAGTCTACCATAATTCGACTGGATTATCCTCCCCATTACACTCGGTTCTGTTGACACATAGGAGCTTTCTCACCATGAAAGTGATTTTTCCAAACCTCCTTTCCACCCTCATACTCGCCTCCTCCCTCGCGCTCTCCGCCTGCCAGCCGGAGTCATCCTCTTCGCCCAAACCGACCAAAAAAGACAACCTAAAAGCCTCACCTGAAATCAAGACCCACACCCTCAAAGCAGAAAAGTGCGGCAACGTCCGCAACCTCCACGTCTTTGGCAATATCTACTTGGCCGGACAACCCCAGAAGGACGATTTCAAAATCCTCAAGGAACGAGGACTCAAGACCATCATCAACATGCGCACTGACGGCGAAATCAACTTCGATGAGAAAAAAGTCGTCGAAGACCTCGGCCTCAAATACGTCCACATCCCCTACCGCTCTGCATCACAACTTACAGACGCCTACTTCGACAACGTTCGAAAACTCTTCAAATCCTCCAAAGACGGCGCCATTATGGTCCACTGCGGCTCAGCAAATCGCGTCGGAGCACTCTGGCTCGTCAAACGCACACTCGACGATGGACTCCCATACGACGAAGCTCTCAAGGAATCCAAAATCGTAGGCCTCCGATCCTTTCCCCTCATTAACAAAGCAAAACAATACATCGAGAAGAATTCCTCGAAGTAATCGTCACCCGCGACTTGTGTAAAAAGCTCTGTGACCTTATCCTGTATGATATACCGAGCGGAAACAGGAGGTTATCGCTCATGGCTCCACGCAACCAACTCAAAGACCGTTATCGCAGAATGCTCGATAACGTCGCAGATGCCGCGATAAAAAGCCGTCGCCAGCCCGAAGAAATTATTCCTGTCGCCGTCACCAAGTATGCCTCACCGGATCAGGTGCGTCAGCTTATTGAACTCGGTCATCAGGATCTCGGCGAGAGTCGCGTGCAGCAATTCCAGCAACGCGTCGCGATGGCCAACGAATTTATCGCACGACACAAAATCCTCTCCGGCTCCAGAAAGGCCGAACCTCCAGATCGTATCCGATGGCACATGGTCGGCCACGTCCAGCGAAACAAAGTCAAACCACTCCTCCCTATCGTCCGACTGATCCACTCCGTCGATAGCCTACGCCTCACCGAAGAACTCCAGGCACAGGCCGCCAAAGCCGACCTTGATGTTGATTTCCTCCTGCAGGTCAACGTCGCAGGTGAAAAACAGAAGTCCGGCCTCTCCCTCCCCGCCGTTCCTCACGTTGCTGAACAAATCCAGACGATGTTTAACCTCCGTCTTAGAGGCCTTATGATGATGGCGCCTCAGGCCGAAGACCCTGAAGAATGTCGCCCCTGGTTCTCCCGGTGTGCCGAACTTTTCCATGAAATGCGTCGTGATGGCCATTACGGAAAAGACTTCAACCTCCTTTCCATGGGCATGAGCAACGACTATCAGGTTGCCATCGAATCCGGCGCAAACATGGTGCGCATTGGCACCGCTCTCTTCGGCGACGCCGACCCGCCAACGATCAACTGCAATACCAGGCAACAAAAAGTTACCCGATAACCCAATCTAAGCACACGTGCATTATTTCCGGACGCCCCACACCAGACGAGCGAGGGCTTTTTGCAGGTGCGCCCATCAATATGTCCGCGATAACATCAACTCTATCCGAAACGATTGACCGAAACCCGATCGTCCAGACACACCTAATTCCGAGAGTGTTCCGGGAGCAGATTTTGGAAGTCGCTAAATGTACAAGGTCCCGGCCATAAGAAAAATCCCCCGACACCATCGGGGGATTACATAAGTCAATCTAAAATTTCACCTCCGCTAACGAATGTTGGACATACTCACAATACTCATGAGTGAACTCACATTCGCGACAAACAGGCTGAAGGTAATAATCCCCAGCATCACCATAGCAAGCCACCTCTCTGGTCCTACCGCCGTAGCGCCCAGACAGATCAACCCGAACACCAACACGATACCGCCAATCTGAAACAACAGCTCCGCCATCCAAAACGTACCCGCTGCGTCAAATCGCGCGTTGGCCGCCTCCTTGCGAAGACGCTTCAAGGTCTTACTTTCTTCTCCACGCCCGCGATCATTTTCCTCACGATCCTTATTTCGCTCAATCTGATAATCTGCCTGTTTCACACTGATTCCATGCATCGTCAGTGATGAACATCCTCGCGCAGACATCACCAGCAACAAACCCACAAGCAAACACGGCCATGCAAAAGGTTTGAACATATCCATTATCCCCCCACCCTGACTGCGCGGTCGACGCGGCACCTGCTGCGGCGGCGGTGGCCCCTGTGGAGCACCATGCATATGCGGAGGCGGCTGATGAACAGGCGTCGGATGAGGACGACCCGGCTGCGGCCCTTGCGGTCCCTGCGGTCCAGGTGGCATCTGTGACATGGCGTTCCTTTACAACATAGGGTGATTAAAACAAACCCCCTAATCCACGATTCGTCACATTTAACCGATCTCCCCTGCCTTTGCAAGGGTCTGTTACAACGTAACAACCTCATCAATAGTCCCTGATAAGGCCATACCTTGATAAAACACCTCTATTAGCCAACAATTTACCTGTCCTCCGCCCCCACGACACTCCTGATGAGGTACTTGAATGGGCGTCCCGCTCTCACAAATGTGGACCGTCGCGACTTATATCCTTAAACAGAAACTCAAACGTCGCAAACGATACCCACTTGTCCTCATGCTTGAGCCCCTATTTCGCTGTAATCTCGCATGCGCGGGCTGCGGAAAGATCCAATACCCCGCGCATATCCTTAATCGTCAACTCACTCCCGAACAGTGCTTCGACGCGGTGGACGAATGCGGCGCCCCGATGGTCTCCATCCCGGGCGGTGAACCCCTCCTCCACCCCCAGATTCAACAAATCGTCGAGGGACTCATCCAACGCAGAAAGTACATCTACCTCTGCACCAACGCACTTCTTCTCAAGAAAAACCTGGAAGCCGGTGTCTTCCAACCATCCAAATACCTTACGTTCTCCGTTCATATGGATGGACAGGAGGAACATCACGATTTTGCCGTCTGCCGTGAAGGCACATACAAGAAAGCCGCCGAAGCAATGAAGCTTGCCGTCAATATGGGCTTCCGCGTCACCACGAACGCGACCCTCTTCGATGGTACGGATCCCAACTCCGTCAGGGACTACTTCGATGAAATGATGGACATCGGCGTCGAAGGCGTCATGGTCTCACCTGGCTACGCCTATCCGAAAGCACCCGATCAGCAATCGTTCCTCGCAGAGCGGAAAAACACCAATGACCTTTTCGAGATGATCTTCTCCAATCGCAAAAAGTCGTGGAAGTTCAATCAATCGCCGCTCTTCATCGAGTACCTGATGGGGAAACGCGATTACGAATGCACCCCCTGGGGCAACCCCACCTACAACATCTTCGGCTGGCAGAAACCCTGTTACCTACTTCAGGATGGTTACGTCGATACCTTCGATGAACTCATAAACACCACCGAGTGGAATAATTTTGGTCGCGCATCCGGCAACCCCGCCTGCCAGCAGTGCATGGTTCATTGCGGACACGAACCGTCCGCCGTTGACCACACCTTCTCCTCCATCGGCGGACTCTGGGCCACCGTCAAGGCCATGCTCTTCAGCAAATACAAAAACCCCCAGGCGCACCAACGCCTGGCAGAAGAGGCCAACAAACCGCACGGCCCGACGGCCCAAATCCATAAACTCACCATCGACGGTAAACCCGTCGCCAAAACCAAAGTAGAAGCCGCGTAACTCAAGACCACCCACGGTACATCCCCATGAATAACAAAACCACCTGCCTTACCGCCTTCGTCGCAATTCTGATGATCATTCTCCCTGCATGTTCCGCCGACAAACCAGACCACTCCCCGATCACCACCCCCAACAAACTCATAGACATCGAACCTCCCGATCAGCTCCTCGCTTCCATCCAAGCCGAAAAACGCGCCATGTCCCAAATCCGCCAACTCGGCGGTCGGATCGATCAATACAACGATGGCTCGACCGTCACGCTATTCGGAGCCAATCGCCCCACCACACTTAAAGTCATTCAGCTTACCACCCACCTCCGCAATATGGTTCACCTAGATCTCGTCAATTGTTCCTACCAGAAATCCGATCTCGCCCCACTCAAATCCAACCCCGCCGCCGCACACCTCTTCAAAAAACCATCGAAAAAATCTGACTCCTAACCAAACATGATCTTGCTTTTGAATCCGGCGGATGTCACACTGCCCACCATGAAATCAAAACCAACCAATCACCGGCGATTACCTCGCTTTTCACTCCCCCTGCTTCTATCAATCACAACTTTTCTAACCTGCGCCATCACCAACCAATCCCGCGCCGCTCACCACAAAAAACCCAACGTCATCATCATCTACACCGATGATCAGGGATCCATCGACCTCAACATCTACGGCTCAAAAGACCTCACAACCCCCCACATGGATGAACTCGCCAGACGCGGTGTCCGGTTTACACAGTTCTACGCGCCGGCCCCGGTATGCTCACCCTCCCGCGCAGGACTCCTGACAGGCCGCTACCCCGTCCGCGCAGGCGTTCCGGGCAACGTCTCCTCTCAAAAAGGCGGTGCTGGGATGCCCCCTTCGCAGATCACCATCGCTGAAACCCTCAAAACGAACGGTTATGCCACCGCACACATCGGCAAATGGCATCTCGGATATACGCCAAAAACCATGCCCAACGGCCAGGGCTTCGACCACTCCTTCGGTCACATGGGCGGATGCATCGATAACTTCTCACACTTTTTCTATTGGGCCGGTCCCAACCGCCACGATCTCTGGCGAAACGGAAAAGAAATCTATGAAGACGGCCGATTCTTCCCCAAACTCATGGTCGACGAAGCCGCCGCCTTCATGAAAAAGAACAAGGACAAACCCTTCTTCATCTACTTCGCCCTCAACACACCCCACTATCCCTACCAGGGGCACGCCAACTGGCTAAAGCATTACAAAAAACTCAAGTACCCGCGCAATCTCTATGCTGCATTCCTCTCCACGCAGGATCAATACATCGGCCAACTCATTAAACACGTCGATGACCTAGGACTGAAAGACAAGACCATCATCATCTTCCAGTCCGACCACGGACACAGCACCGAACAACGCGCCCACTTCGGCGGTGGAAACGCCGGACCTTACCGCGGCGCTAAATTCTCGATGTTTGAAGGCGGCATACGAGTTCCGGCAATCATCGCCTGGCCGGGAACACTCCCGCAAAACGAGATCCGAAACCAGATGGCACACGGCTGCGACTGGCTACCCACCATCGCCGAACTCACCGGCTCAAACCTCCTTCAAAAAGACCTCGATGGTAAGTCCATAACCTCAATCATCAAATCCGCTACTGCTCCCTCACCCCACAAAACCCTTCACTGGCACCTCGGCCGCGGCAAAAACGCGCGGTGGGCTGTTCGCCACGGCGACTGGAAACTTCTCGGCAATCCAAACGACACGTCCAGGAAAGGCAAACTCACATCGAAAGATAAACTCTTCCTCACCAATCTCGCCGACGACGTATCCGAATCCGAGAATCTCGCCACGAAAAATCCCAAGATCGTCAAAAAATTGAAAGCCCTCCATGATGCCTGGGCTGCGAAGGCAACCCCCTGATCTCATTCACCTCCCCCCCGGAGTATTCCAATGACCAATCCAATGCCCATACACCGGTTGCCTTTCACTGCCGTCATCACCACATTGACCCTCTCTTTTTCTCACCTCGCAATCGCCGCCGATCTCTCGTCCCTCGATACCCATATCCAAAAACAAATCAAGGCCCACTACGACTCCACCCTCGCCCTCTACAAATACATCCACAAGTTCCCTGAACTTTCGTTTCAGGAGAAAAACACCGGCATTCGCCTTACAACGGAAATGAAAGCCCTCGGCTTCAAGGTCACCTCCAACTTCGGCGGACACGGCGTCGTCGCAATCTTCAAAAACGGTCCAGGCCCAACCATCATGGTCCGCACCGATATGGACGCTCTTCCCATCATCGAACAGACCGGACTCGACTACGCCTCCAAGGTCGTCGTCCCCGACGGCAAGGGTGGCAAGACAGGCGTCATGCACGCCTGTGGGCACGACATGCATATGGCGCTCTGGGTCGGAACGGCCAAAGTTCTCACCAGCCTGAAAGACAAGTGGTCCGGCACACTCATGTTCATCGCACAACCCGCCGAGGAGCGTGGCGCCGGCGCCCGCGCCATGCTCAAAGAAGGCCTGTTCACCAAATTTAAGAAACCGGATTACGCGCTCGCCCTCCACGTCGACTCACACCTTCCCATCGGCTCCGTCGGCTTCACACCAGGTTGGGCCATGGCAAATGTCGATAGCGTCACCATCACGATCAAGGGCAAAGGCGGACACGGCGCCGCCCCACACGCCGCCATCGACCCCGTCCTCATCGCCGCCAGAACGGTCGTCAATCTACAATCCATCGTCTCACGCGAAGTAAATCCCCAAGACGCCGCAGTCGTCACGGTCGGCTCCATCCACGGCGGAACCAAACACAACATTATCCCCGACAGCGTCAAGCTCGAACTCACCGTTCGTTCCTATACCGATGCCACACGCAACCATCTCCTCAAAGCTATCACGCGCATCACCAAAGCATCGGCCAAAGCCGCAAACGCGCCCGAACCCAGCATCCAACATGACAAAGTCGAATACACACCCGCGCTCTACAACGACCTCAAGCTCGTTGATACGACCGTCAAAGTTTTCAGAAAACTCTTCGACGATAAGAACGTCATCAAAAAACCGCCCGTCATGGGCGGCGAGGACTTTGCACGATACGGTAAAGCAGGCGTCCCCATATTCATGTTCCGCGTCGGCACGGTCGACCGCAAAAAGTTTGCCAAATACATCAAGCGAGAAACATCACTTCCCTCCGTCCATTCACCGCTCTACTACCCCATCCCAAAACCCACCATTGAAACAGGCCTTCGCGCCATGTCCCACGCTGTCCTCAATCTTATGAAAAAGAAGTAATGTTCAATTCCATTCACCGACCGAGTTTCAACGTCAACACCCACGCCTCCCACCGCTTCTGAAACGCATCCATATCCTTCTCACCCAGAATCTCTTTCAAAGTTTCATAACCCGTCTTATCCTTCTTCTGATTTGCTACAAACCTCTTGTAATACTTCCTCAACAACCCCTTCTCCTGAAGATAGTAAAGCAAATACCGAGACTGCGCATAATTCGTCCCCCGCGCATCCCCATAAAACGTTCCCGAATCCATCCCCGCCAGCTTCTTGATCTTCGTCAACCCGCCCTTCGTAATCGCTCTCTTCAATCCTCGCAATCGCCAATTCGTATACCCCCATATCTCCCCTTTCTTATCACCACATTGCTCATACAAGGAACCTAACCCTTCATTGAACCACGAGGGACAATTCGGAAAATTCGCTGCGACATACGGATGTACAATCTCATGCACCAGCGTCCCGCCACCCGTAGAAATATTCATCACCAGTGCTCGATCTACGGATGAATAATACCCATATGGCGTCGTCGGCTTACGCCCAAACAACTTCAACGCATTTCTCTCATAACTCTTCTTATCCTTAAACAACCACACATCCAGAATCTCATCCGGGTCCTTCTTGAAATATGCTTTCTTCAATCGATCCACCGCCCACTTCACCGTCCGTTCGGCGCGTAATTTCACCATCCGTGCCGGTTCATCACCGATGATCACAAACGGCTTGGATATGACAATCGTAAATCCCTTCCCCGGTAACCGCTTCTTCAACTTCACCACATGCGCGGCATACGCCTTGTCCGTATGCCCCGCCCCCATCACCCGGTTCCCAAATCCCATCACACAAAAACCCAACAGCAAAATCATCAACCTTTTCGGCATCACTCGCCTTTCATAAAAAGTCCAGACAACACAGATCCCCATCATACTCTTCGCCTCCGAAACCGGTTCATTCTCCCCGACGTCCGCATTACATTCCTGATACAATAGCTGCATGAAAACATGCTTCGTTCACCGGTGAATCCCGAAATTCCGCTTTCAACCAGCCTAACATCACCCGCAAATTAAACCATCCGTAGCACAAGGACGATACTCCTCAACACATGGGCTTCGACGTCACAAAAGTCAAAGAAGTAAACTGCCCCGCATGCAGCTTCGAAATAGACGTGAGCAATGAAAAGCCCATGTCAACCATCCAATGCCCCAAATGCGGCGCCGATGTCGCCGTCCCCGTCAAAATGGGCCCCATGCTCATCACCAAGCGCATCGGCGAAGGCTCGGCCGGTATCGTCTACCGCGCCATCGACACCATCCTCTCACGCCCGGTCGCCGTCAAGATCCTCCGCGAAGGCGAGGGTGGTAATGATCAGCGCGAAAAGGAATCCCTCGCCGAAGCCCGTGCCCTCGCGGCAATCAATCACCCCAACGTTGTCCGTATTCACACCATCGGCGAACACAAAGGCCAACACTATATCGAGATGGAACTCCTCACGGGCGGCTCGGTCATTGACTTCATCCGAGCTGGCGACCCCCTCCCCGAAGAACGCGCACTCGAAATCGCTCTTGACGCCGCCAAGGCTCTCCGCGCCGCACACGGCGTGGGCCTCCTCCATCGCGATGTCAAACCACAAAACATTCTCCTCGACGACGATGGTGTCGCCCGCCTCCTAGACTTCGGCGTCGCCCAGTTCGATGAAGATGGCGACAACCGGATCGGCGTCGGTACGCCCTACTACTGCGCCCCCGAGATCGTCACCAAACAACCCGCGGACTTTCGCTCCGACCTGTACAGCCTCGGATGCACACTCTTTCAAATGCTCACCGGTCGCGTTCCCTTCGACGCCGAAACCGTCAAGGAAGTTTATCTCGTCAGGCTTCGACAAGACGCACCGGATATCCAGACTGTCAACCCCAACCTCAGCGACCTCACCCGTCACGTCGTCGCCCGAATGCTCCAACGTGAGCCTGCATTCCGACACGACTCCTACGACCTTCTCATCGACGAGCTCTCCGAAGCCCTCAAAGCCGTGCAGCACACCAATACGCTTGCACAACACGCTCCCGTCGCCATGCCCGCCGGTTCTTCCGCAGCCTCTGCCGCCGCGTCTACACCAACTACCCAAACCCCAATCGCGACGGACCAAGACATCCCCCTCACCAGACCATCCTCATCCTCCGCCGCACCTGCCCGCCCCACATCACCTCGCGACAACCGTCGTCAGAAAGGCAAATCCCAACGACGCCCGGGCCCACGCGAAAAAACGCCCCGAAAGCCCGCTGACAAAGCCGCGCTCATCATCACCATCATCATCTCCACCGCCGCACTTGCTATGTTCATCTACCTGATGTGGTACGTTTCAAACAAATAATACCCCTCACTCCATGTATCCCCTCTCGACCATCAATCCATTCCGCATCAGGCTCGCCCAAACCACCTCCAACACCTTCTCATCCAATCGCTCCCCCGCGCACAACATTGGCCCCGCCACATCCTTCGCCCTCGTCCCCCATGCCAAGAAATGATCCATTGCCTTGTTCGCATTCGTAAACGCATTACCAACCCTAATCCCACTCACCGCGTTAAAAGCCTCCCGCACAACCACTTCCACAGGCTTCATCACTTCCTGAGCGCCCTCCACGTCGCCACCTTCCAACATACCAATCATCTCCGCATATCGCCCGAAAAAACAATTAGCCGTCGACAGCAGAAAGCCGTCATAACAACCACCCACATCCTTCAACCATGTTGCATATTCCCCCTCCGCCCCACGCACCATATACACACCGCCCAGATCGACCCTCGACAATCCCACCCGATCCTCCCCCGATGTATCCTTCAGCAGATAGAAATTCGCATACCTCTCCGCAAGCCGTCCCGCCGTCTCCCCCGAAAACTCATTCCCCGTGACCTGCGGCAACTGATAAATCGCAACAGGCTGTCCCAAATCCAGCACCCGCACAAATCCCTCCTCAATCTCAGCCTCACTCAACTGCTCACCGGCCCGTCCACAAACCGTAAACCCGCAACACGCATCACCCAACCCATCCCCATCCATCCACCGCCTCGTCTCCTCAATTACCCTCACCATCGCCTTAACCTCCGTCCGCAACACCCCCACCAATACCTTCTGTCCGAGCCGCCTCGCCTCCCCCAACACAAAGCGCAACAATTCCTCCTGCCTCCCGTCATCCAACTCCCACCCATCCCCTGTGGACCCCGGCACAAGCAACCCCTTGACCGTCCCACTCATCACTTCCAAATGCCTCCCTATCCGCTCCAAATCAAAACTCCCATCATCCCCATAATGCGTCAACGGCGGACACCACAACTGCGGAATACCACCCTCCCCAAATAACTCACCTACCAACGCCATTCGCTCCTGCATCACATCCATTAAAAAACTCCTGCTGCAAACTACAATTCATCGTCCACAACAGCTTACCCCTCCCATTTGCCAACGCAACACCCGCAAACTCGTATCATCCTCGCCACATCCTCACCCAAATTTCCCACATTCACCTCACCCGAACCATCCCCATTGGAAATCACCCCTCAACCCACCCACAATACCCCCATGGAAATCAAACTAGACGACAGCGGAAACCCCATCGAAGAAAAACGCGACCCCTTCTCGGACCGCAAACAATACACCAGCGAACCCGAACCAATCCCGCCGACTAAATCCTCACCCTCAAAAACAAAACCCCAACGCAGTAACCCACTTGTCCTCTACATCGTCGGCCTCGCCCTCGCTGCAGGAGGCTCGTGCCTCTACCTCTTCTACATCAAACCCAACATGGCCACCGCAAAACAAAGCAAGTCCTGGCCATCCGTCAAAGGAAAAGTCCTTGACGTCGACATCGATCGCACAGGATCAGGTGATGATGTCTCATACAAAATCCACGCCACCTACACCTATAACGTCAACGGGAAAGACTATCGCTCCGACCGCCTCGTCATCGGACCGACCACCTCACACAATTCCAGATTCACCGCACGCAGCGTCGCCAAAGAAAAAGGTCTCGTAACAGGCAATTCCGTCACCGTCTACTTCGACCCCGACAACCCCAGATACGCAACCCTTACCACTGGCGTTGGCATAGGCCTCTACGTTTTCCTCGCCGCCTCCGCAATCATGGCCATCATCGGCGTAATCATCCTTTTCTTCCGCATCAAAGCACTCTTCACTTCACGCCCCTCCTACAATTGACAGCCTGATCCTCTGATCTTCCCTCACCCACCACCAAATCACACACGCCGATACCTACACCATGCCCCACCCCCCAAACCACCAAGGCCCCCCTCCACCGCCGCCGCCAAACCCACATCAGAACCATCCTCCACCGGATATTGACCT
>JANQQT010000014.1 GCA_028284925.1 Phycisphaeraceae bacterium
GGTGACGGCGGGAGCGGATTGCGGGGATGAGTGGTTTGTGATGGTGGGGTGTGATTTTTTGCAGTTGAATGTGACGTGGGTGAGGGAGTTGTGGGGGATGAGTAGGAGTTTGGTAGATGGCGTTGGGGCGGCGTTTCATGATGGGCAGATGTGGGACCCGTTTCCGGGGGTTTACGGGACGGGGATATTGGAGGTAGCGAGGAGGAGGATTGAGAGGGGGGAGAGGTCGATGCAGGGGTTGTTGGGGGAGGCACGGGTGATGGCTGTCATGAGGCCGACGGTTTGGCCTGCAAGGGCAGGGATTAATACGAAGGAGGATTTGGGTATTTATGGGAAAGATCAACAATGAGGGGTGAACAGGGACGTGATTAGTTCAATCAGCCATTAACAAGCTCGTAAGAATCTCTCTTGTAGCTGTTCAATTCAAGGCCGCAGTCAACCTAATAAGTGGCTTGAACTTGCATTGACGATGAAATTGTTTACCAACCTTTGAGATATGTCGCGAACAGGATTGCGGATTCGTGGAATCTGGGCTTGACCGCTAGTGATAAAAGGATATCATTAACACTGATCATGCGAAGATACACGCCATCCCGAAAGTTGGTCCGAGACGTCCTAAGCTCCGCTACAGGTCCGTTAAGTGCCGTGGAAGTCCATGAAGCCCTCGGGAATACCAAAATCGGCATCGCAACCGTCTATCGCATTCTTAACGAAGGATTGCGAGATGGTGATCTGGTTTGTGTGGAACTGCCCAGCGGGCCAAAGCGTTTCGAGCCTGCGGACCGCCCCCATCACCACCATTTCGAATGTAGCGAATGTGAGAAGGTGTATGACGTGCAGGGTTGCCCGGATGGAATTGCCCAATTGGTTCCACCCGGTTTTGAACTCGACTTTCACGAGATCATTCTGACCGGTCGATGTCCCGATTGTGTTTCGACTGACGGAAGGGCGAGTTGACCGTGCCGACTTATGACTATCACTGCCCGGCAAACGACCGCATCGTGACCGTTTTCCACACCATGAGCCAGACGTTATCAACGTGGGGTGAATTGTGTGAGATCGCGTCGCTGGATGTGGGACAGACGCCGCGAAATTCACCCATCGTAAGGCAGATTGGGGCCGGCCTTTCCACCACCAATCGAAGCTGCAACACAGGATGTTGTGGCCCCGGTAGGAGTGGGTGTTAAGGCAGTTTTTGACCGGATACCCAACAGAGCCAAAGCCTACGCGTTACGACCAGGATTAAGGAACAGGGAACCAATTATGTCTGACAACGCCACGCCATTGATTGGTCTTGAGAGCATGGCCGTCCCGTCCAGCAGACTGGACAAGGTGGGGATCGCCATGTCGCTGGCTTGCGCTGTCCACTGCTTGGCCGGTCCCTTCCTCATTCTGTTGCTCCCGACGGTGGAATCGATCTGGTCTCACCCATCCGTTCATTGGATTCTTGCGGCATTGGTTTTGCCGATTGCTCTGCTGGTGGTTTATCGTGGGTATCGCGTCCATCGACGGCGCACCGCGATTGTCTCCGCAGTCGTAGGTGTCGGGTTCATTATTGCGGGGTTGTTGGTACCCTACGCAACTGCGGAAGAAAAACCAGCACCGACCGTCCTAGTAGCCGGCCCCGATGCTTCCGCTTCCGAGCCCGGGACAGAGGCTTGCACCGATACCTGTTGCCCAAGTATTGTCGAAGATCCGGACACTGGCGAGGTCACGCTGAGCTTTCCCTTGGCCAGCGTCACAACTTTGGTCGGCAGTGTTTTCCTCGTTCTTGCTCATGTAATCAATTTGCACGGTTGCTACTGTTTCCGGAAAGGCCGAAATGGAGACTCGGGCGATTGCGGATGCGCGGCCATACGCGAAACCGGCTCCGCCCGGGGTTGAGTGTAATCGATAAGAATCTGGTCTCACTTCACGGACGATTGAGGCGTTGGGGCTTCGGCAAAAGGAGGGCGTGATACCATGAATGAGATTCAATCTGTTGGTGATTGTAGTAGTTGCGGCGAGCGTACACTCCAGGCCGGATTTGGTGAACAGGTCATGGACGAAGATACGCGACCAAGTTTACAGGTCATTGTCCTCTTGGTCGGTACGGTGATGCTGCTGTGTTCTGTTGCGGCTCACTACCTATTTGAAACGCCGGAACATTCTGCGATACTGGCGATGCTATCGGCAATTCTGCTTGGCGCTCCGATTATTTACCACGCGGCCATCGATCTGGCCAATCGCGGCAAGGGAGACGGCAGTTCGCATATGGAAGAACTGGTGGCCCTGGCTGTCCTGGCTTCATTTGCAACAGGTCAGTATATTGAGTCGGCCGCCGTTGCATTGTTCATGGTATTGGCGTCATTCATCGAAGATCGCACAGCGGCAGGCGCACGGAAAACGATCGAATCGCTTTTCCGGATTACGCCAACCAAGGCCAGGCGTGTGGTGGGCGAGGAGGAATCTGAGGTTGCGGCGAGCGATCTGGCGCCCGGTGACACGGTGGTAGTAGCCCCAGGCGATAATGTACCGTGTGACGGCGTGATTCTCTCGGGCGTCAGTGCGTTGGACGAACAAAGCATCACGGGCGAATCGCTACCGGTGGACAAGCGAGAAGGTGACAGTGTTTTTGCCGGAAGTATTAACCAGACTGGGGCTTTGCGTATTTGCGTGGAGAAACCCGTAGCGGATAGTACGTTGGGGCGCGTTCAAGCATTGATTTTACAGGCCGCTTCTTCGAAAACTCCCATTACCCGTATGCTTGAGAAATATGCAAGCCACTACACACCGTTCGTGCTTTATGTTGCCGGCATTGTCATTTTTTTCACACGTGATATTGATCTTGCCATCAGTCTTCTTCTGATTGCGTGCCCATGTGCGTTTATCCTGGCTGGTCCGACAGCGATGGTAGCAGCGTTGAGCGCGGCGGCTCGTCTTGGAGTTCTGATTAAGAATGTCACCGATCTGGAAGTCGCGCAGAAATTGTCAGCGATTGTACTCGACAAGACCGGTACGCTTACCACCGGCAATCTTGCCGTGACACGTCTACATCCCACGACGGGAACTGACCCGGTCGAGTTGTTGCGACTGGCGGCATCACTTGAGCAACACTCTCGTCATCCGGTAGCACGTGCCGTCATGGCCATGTCGCAGCGTGCGAAAGTCAAATCGTTGGAGGTCGAGGATTTTGAGGAGGTGGCAGGTCGTGGCGTGCGTGGAACGCTCGATGGCCGCGAGCTATTGGCCGGCAGAGAAACGTGGATACGAGAATGTGGTGTGTCTGTCCCCCCCAATCTGCTTGATGAGGCCGGCAGCATGAGCATTCTGTTGGTAGCAGATGCCGGCCGGTGTATCGGATGGGTTGGGTTGTCCGATCAAACGCGTGAAGGCGCGACGATGGTGCTGAATGACTTGCGGGAATTGGGACTCAAACAACGGATGATGGTTACCGGAGATCGTCGCGGTCCTGCCGAAGACATTGCCAAATCACTCGATCTGACGAGTATGGTTGCTGAGGCTTTGCCGGGCGACAAACTCGACATCGTCGAACAATTGAAGGAGCGTGGTCATAAGGTTGCCGTTATTGGTGACGGTGTGAATGACGGTCCGGCGTTGGCAGCGGCGGACTTGTCCATTGCCATGGGCGCCGCAGGTTCGGATGTGGCGATCAACGCCGCCTCCATTGCCCTCATGAATAGTCAGCTCAATCGGCTTCCGTTTCTCGTTCGGTTATCGCACGCCACCACTCGCGTAATTCGACAAAATGTTGCCTTTGTCATGGTCTACATTGTCACCATGATCGTCATGTTGAGTCTTGGTTACATCACGCCGCTCGTAGCGGCCATCGCGCACGGCTTTAGTTCCGTCGTTGTGGTCTTTAATTCGGCACGCCTGGTCCGTCAGGGCGAAGACCTGCCGCAGCTTGAGAGTATGGAGCGTGATCGGACAGCACAAAACGCGAAACGTGTGCGGCGCGTACAACCAATACGTGCTGTTCCATCCAATTCAGTCGTTGGACATGCGACAGGATGAGCATTTCCAGGACAAGCAGCCATACGTTCAAAATCTGCCAGGCGTTTGACGGCGGCTTGCTTACGATAAGGACCTGTCCCATCAGGGGCGTATACGATTTCAACGATTGTAAGGTCATCATCGAGAATATTGACCATGAAAGAAAGAGGAATTATCAGATGAGCGATTCAGGCTTTGCCGAGCGGCAGAGTGTAGAGCAGGTGGAAGAAGGTTCTGATCTTGCTCCCAAATTTGATGAGCATGGACTGATCCCTGTCGTTACGACGGACTTTACATCCGGCGAAGTACTCATGCATGCTTACATGAACGCAGAGGCGCTCGGGCAGACCATCGCTTTGGGTGAAGCTGTCTATTGGAGCCGTAGCCGAAAGTGCCTGTGGCATAAGGGGGCGACAAGCGGCCTTGTGCAGCGCGTCCGTGAAATGCGGATTGATGATGATCAGGATAGTGTTTGGCTACGCGTAGACGTTCAGGGTGGGGCCAGTTGCCATGTGGGATATCGGTCCTGTTTTTACCGCACCGTGCCCTTTGGTGATGACGCAGGTGGGCAGCTGGGATTCACGGAGACCGAGAAAACTTTCGACCCTCAGAAGGTCTATGGTGACGCTCCCAATCCCACACAGCTTTGAGTCGTTCGGTATAAACCCCTCTTGAACGACAGCTTGATCGCTATCGGTGTGATAGTTGTCGGTGGTTAGTGTACTCTGCATTTGTGGAGGCTTTAGTTTGCCGCGCAAGTGAATTCGTGGATTCCACCGAACGTCTATACCGTTCTATCTGATTGGTCGGACTAACCGAGAAGATCCGGTTGCCCGCGATGACATTAATCATCAACCCCCTACCATTGCGGCATGAATGAGAAAACACGACAAGCGTACCGTCGCAACTGGGCGAAGAGGGGAAGGGCTGCGGTTAGATCCGGGATGCCTCGACGCTGGCCCGGTCGATAGGCGGTGAAGTAGTGAATGACCGAACTGGCTGGGAACTTACGGAACTCATCAACGGCAACCGTCTCATCACCCGGATGATCACGCATGACGTGATAGACTTTCGGATCGCCCCATTCGTTGTACTCGATACCGTCATCGAACCGTCGGGATTGGGGTTGTGCAAGATGCGTCGGCGAGGTGACCTGATCGGCCTCGATCAACTTCACATCCAGTTTCACCGGGGTATTCAATCCCCGATTGGTCGTGAGAATGGCAAAGGCTTCCCCGGATTCAGCCTTCGACATGCGAAGCGTTCGCATTTTCCGTGCAAGCCCGATCCGCTTGGCCCACTTTCTAAATTCACGCTCGACCAGGCGACCGTTATTCTTATTCGGCCCTGTCATCTGAAGGCGGGGAATGGTACCGACCGTGTCATTGGCAAGTGTCGAAACAATGCCCCGTGCATAGCTGTTGTTCGCAACTTCGTACCGGGCACGCGACCGAAGGAATCGGCGAATCTCTGCACTGTTGGCCGCATTGGGTGAAAGATGGTCGGCGTTGGCCCAGTGCTTGCGATTCGAATCATTGGTCGCGGCGGCATCATACCTGGCAAAGATGTCCTGCCTGCGCGTCAACTGAACCGTCGTCGACCTGGACGATGATTCCACGCCGGGTTTACCCCAGTTGCGAGGATTCAGAAATTTAAGCGCAGCCATAACCATCTACACGGTTCCGGGGGGGATCATTTTGGTGAAGCGAAGTGGAGACTTGGATTTCGCCGCGGCTGAATCCTTCAGGTACTTGTCCGCCGCAACCTGATCCTTGAGCGGATGCTGGCGCACGCTACCCTGGTCGCCCGTCACCTGGGCGGGACCGGAAGCGTTATCTGAAATTGTGGTCGAGAGATCAGCCATTGCACCCCGCATCGGCTGACTTTAAGATTTTGGCCACACTGCAGACAATTTAGTTACACATATGTAACTGTCATCGCCTACAAACCCTTGTAAGCACGCTGGATGCCTAAACAGATTCGCAGCCCTCCATAGAAAGACGTGTACCTTGCCCACCTGAACCATTCATGCAGCCGACTTCAGCAGTGTTTATGAAAGGCTTTTGGGTTGTTTCGTCACTTCTAGGTGTTTTGGTCGCAATAGCAAAAGCCAAATGGTAGGTGTTGGAAGATTATTTGAGCGGACTCTTCCTCCTTCTCGAGCGCCTGAATTTTTTTGATGAAAATGCCCAAAAAGGGAAAACCTCGATTTTTCAAGAAAAATCGGGATTCAGTTTACGTGTGGGCAAAATTGAGTTTTTTTTATAACGTCATACAGGAGCATCCCAAAGGTCGTTCCTGTTATTGCCACCAATATCGCGATCAACAGCTCTAACAACAGCATTCTTCAATCCACGATGAATTTTTTCAAAACTACTATTCAATGTACCAAATCTTCAGAATCTGTCAACCCTTATTTTTTTTGGATTTTACAATCCATTGAGCGAGTACGAACTGTTCGAAATCCATCAAGAAAAAGCGAACCGTTGCCATGGCTAAGAAGAAAGCTCGTAATCTCCCATGCCTAATCACCGCTCATAGGTGATAAGTCGCTTCCCGCAATGCCGACATTCGCGCCGTCGCATTATCGTTCCGTTCTGCTTTGGGCGTGTATACACAACATAAAAATGACGACATCCGCACGCGCGACACTTCAACCCTTTCTGCTCTTGTGATTCATTTTCTTTCTTCAACGTCCTTGACATCATCACCCTCGATTCTGCAAATCAGACAGCCGAATCTTCTGCCTCTTCCTCTTCTTCGGCACCGGCTCAGTCCCAAACAATGCCACCCCCTCCATACTCGCCGCCACACCAGCCCCAACCAGTACGTCCAAAAAGTGGTTATCCTGTCCACTTGCCCGCAACTTCCACTCATCCACAACCCGACCACGCCCCTCCGTCTTCACGCGGTACTCCGCCGTCACCTGGTCCGCCAGCATCCGGTGCGCAGCCCCCTTGCGGCCGAACAGGGTCAACGATCCAGGATCGCCTTTAGCGGTAATAAATCGTGAGGCAATAAAAGTTTTCCAATAGTTGGTATCAAACAGAACGTAGCGCGTCGCCCGTTTCCCCTTGATGGCGGGCATGCGCCAGTGGTTGCCCACTTTCTCCCCAACCTTTCGTTTGTAGTCACTGAACGGAAGCGATGAAGCCCCCACATACTTCCCGTGTGATGGCGTCACATTGGACTTATGCTGAGTCTCCCTGCAAAACTGGTAAACGGTATCCGTAGAAGTTCCCCAGTTGGCATCGATCAGGATCCTCGATGGCGACATTTCCGCTCCATCATCCCTCATCCACGTTCGCCCCATCAGGTCCTCAACCAAAATCTCCAACGCTCCATAGATCGCCCCCTCTACTCCGGCGCCGGGATGTTTCATGGCCATGGTAATCTTCGCATCACGCAAAGAGAACGACTGGCGATTCTGATCGGGGTAAGTCCCGTAGTCGATCACATGGCCGGAAAACTCATCCGTCCACGCGACGATTCCCCAGTAGAGCAATTTCTGTTGGACGTCGATGAATCCGGTGATGGTCGAGGCGTCGACGGGGACAGATCGCCTTTGGTATCCATTCGTCCGGCTCATCACCAGATCCGCGGTCAATTCCTCATCACCCGACTCTTCATCAGGCAATGGTTCATTCTGGTATTCAGCAAAGAACGCCCTTTCGCCACGGTCCTGGAGGAGGTTCATAGCATGTTGGAGGGCGGAAAGTTCATCCGGAGCGTGCCGAGCCTCCCATGCGACGACCGCACCCTCATCCATCTTCGCCCGATTCAACTTGTAAAACGCCGTCGCCTGACTCCCATCCCCGTCGTTCTTCAGTTCGTCTGTGCGAATCTTCCGGTATTCATTCCACAACTTCTCATTCTTCGGCCATTTGTACACCATCTTCGCCCGCTCACCCTGCCACTCCGGATGCTTTTCACGATCTAACAACCGATCACTCAAATCGTCCTGCTGAATCACAGTGCATGGCATTACGGCGGAGATTTTCTTACCGGGGCCAGCCAATCCGAGGATGGCGCCTTTGATGATCCCTTCACGAGTGTCATTCTGCGTGGGTGACTTGGCGGATTCATTCGTTTGAGGATCATCCAGCACAACGAACGTCGGT
>JANQQT010000020.1 GCA_028284925.1 Phycisphaeraceae bacterium
AGAGGAGGCGGGAGGCAACGCCAGGGGTTGTGGTGGGAGGTGTTGGAAAGATGAAGCGGCATGAGATGGATCGGTATGGTGAGAAGGACGTGAAGGCAAGGGTAAGGAGGTGGGGGGAGGTTTTGAAGAGTTGACAGGAGTAAATCGAGCGTAACCGGGTGTCCGATTGAGACAATTGAAGGTAGACCGGAGCGGTTTTGGGGTTGTGGGCGGGGTTTTTGGCAGGTTAAGGCGGTTTTATACGTACACCGTACAATATCCGGCAGACTTGGGCGTTGAATGGGGGTGAAGGGCGAAAATGGTTGTGAGATGACCGGGCAGGCGATCAGTGGTATGAGTTAACGCAGGAGCGTTCGGCATGATGAAGCGAATGGTGTTTACAGTCGTGGTGATTCTGGGAATGGGCGGCGGCATTGTGTTGGGCGGTTCGGCGAAGGTTGGGGTGGTTGATCGAGCGAAGGTGAAGGCGGCGGCGGCTGGGATTGATCGGTTGATTGAAAAGGATGCCAAGGCGAGTGGGAAGAAGCTTGGGGCAATTGTGAGTGATGAGGTTTTCCTGCGACGGGTGTATCTGGATATTGCGGGGCGGATTCCGACGTATAACGAAACGGTTTCATTTTTGAAGTCGAAGGAAGCGGGGAAGCGGGAGAAATTGATTGACAAGCTTCTGAATTCGGCGGGGTATTGGTCACATCAGTTTAATTACTGGGCGGATGTGTTGAGGATCAAGAGTCGGGTTCGAGGTGGGGCGACGGGATATCCTTATATTGATTATGTTCGGACGAGTTTGCGGGAGAACAAGGGGTATGACGAGTTTGTGAAGGGGTTGTTGGCGGCGAGCGGTCCTGCGAATGAGCGAGGAAACGGGGGTACGGGGTATTACCTTCGCGATTTCAACATGCCGGAAGACAATATGTCGAATACGGTGCAAGTGTTTTTGGGGACGCGACTGGTGTGTGCGCAGTGTCATGACCATCCATTTGACCAATGGACACAGGTTGAATTTTTTGAGATGGTCGCGTTCACGGGTGGTGTTGATTCGCGGTATTCGGAATTTTACAAGAGTAAGAAGTATGAGGAGATCAAGAAGGCGATGGGGCCGAAGATGGAGAAGGATCGTGAGATGCGTCGCGCAATGGGAAGGCTGTTGCAGCCGTTGAGGTATGGGGTGTCGGGAAGTGGTACGGGGCTAGCGATGTTGCCTAAGGACTATCAGTATGATGATGCCAAGCCTTATGATGTTGTGAAGGCGAGTACGATGTTCGGCGAGAATGTGAGAGTGAATTATGTGGGGAAGGTTCCTGATAATGCGTTGAACCCGACGGGCAGCAAGCGGAAGCGCAAGGTGAATTCACGATATCGTCCCCGGTTGCGGAGTGCGCAGGTTAATTCGCGTGGCGCGTATGTGGAGTGGATGACATCGCCGAAGAATCCGCGATTTACGACGGTGATTGCGAATCGTTTGTGGAAGCAGGCGATGGGTCGTGGTTTGATTGAGCCTGTGGATGATTTTTCGGATGATACGAAGGCTTCGAATGAGGCGTTGATGAAGCATCTGGAAGGGAAGATGGTGGGGTACAAGTATGACATGAAGCAGTATCTACGGATGATTTATTATTCGAAGGCTTATCAGCGGGCGGCGATGGCGGAGGATGTGGATGAATCGAAGCGGTTTGTATTTACGGGACCGATGCTTGAGCGGATGAATGGAGAGCAGATCTGGGATTCGATGATTACGCTGGTGAGCGAGGATGTGGATGGGGTGTTGGAAGATATTGAGACGTCGCCCGTGCAAGGATCGATTGAGGGTGTTTATCGGGGTTATGAGGGGTTGCTGAATTTGAGTGCGAAGGAGATGGTGGGGCGTGCGAAAGAGATCATGAACTATGAAAGGGAGCGGGTGAAGATTTATGCGGATAAGACGCTGAGCAAGACGGAGAAGAACCAGAAGATTCGGGAATTGAGGAATAAGCAGCGCAATGCTTACAAGGTGGATCCATCGGCGGCGAGGTTGTCGAAGCTTTATGCGGCGTACAACAAGGCGAAGAAGCGGGGTAATAAGAAGCAGATGGATAAGCTGCGGAAGCAGATCAATGCGGTACGAAAGTCAGATGCTTATAAGAAGTATTCGAAGAAGCGTTATCGAGCGGCGTATGTAAGGGCGAGTGAGATGACGAGTCAGCCTGCGAGGCCGGGGCACTTGTTGAGGGAGTTTGGCCAGTCGGATCGAGATCAGATTGAGGCATCGCATAAGGACGCGGCGGTGACGCAGGTTTTGAGTTTGTTGAATGGGTTCGTTGAGAAGTCTGTGATCTATAACAAGAACTCAGAACTGACGCGCCGTATCAAGTCGGCGGGGAGCGCAAAGGAGAAGGTGAATGTGATTTATCTTTCGATCCTGAATCGGTATCCGACAAAGGATGAAGCGGGTTATGCGATTAAGGCGATCGAAGAGGATGCGACGCAGGGGTGTGAGGACCTGGTTTGGACACTGACTAACACGCATGAGTTCATGTTTATTCAATGACACACACCCCCACCGCGGCAGGTCTGACTTGAGAATGAAAGACCTGGCTGCGTTTTCAGGGACGGTGGACCGGTAAGCCGGTTTTAAACAGGTAGAGTTATTGACGATTTGAACAGAGGTAAGTGATGACGAACGAGTTTAATCGAGCGGATGAGATTTCAAGGCGAAGTGTAATGGCACATGCGGCGAAGGCTTGCATGGGGGTCGGCTTTGTGGGCGGGATGGGGTATGGGGGGAGTGGGTTGTTTGGGGCGGATGTAAAGAGTGTCAAGGCGAATCCGCCTGGCGGAGGTAAGGCGAAGCGCGTGATTTATCTGTATATGGGAGGGGGGATGAGTCATCTTGATACGTTTGATGTGAAGCCCGGCGCGGCGACACAGGGGCCTGTTGAGGCGATCAAGACGAGTGCAAAGGGGTTGAAGGTATCGCAGTATTATCCGAAGACGGCGAAGCAAGGACATCATCTGTGTTTGATGAACAGTCTGACTTCAACGGCGGGTGCGCATGAGCAGGGTAATTACTTCATGCATACATCGTATCCGATGCGTGGGACGATCAAGCATCCGCATCTTGGGGCGTGGGCGGCGAGGTTGAAGGGGCGGGCGAATCCGACGTTGCCGGCGAATGTGAAGGTGGGGCGCGGCGGAAATTCGCTGGGTGGTGGATTTCTGGAGACGAAGTATGCGGCGTTGCCGATTGGTGATCCGGCGGCGGGCTTGCAGGATTCGAAGCGGTTTTATCGCGTGAAGGAAGATCGGTATAACAAGCGGCTGGCGCGGGCGAAGGCATTAAATCAAAAGTTCTTGCAGCGGTATAACCAGAAGCAGGTACGGGCGTATGGGGATTTGTATGCGGATGCTGTGAAGCTGATGAAGAGTGAAGATTTGAAGGTCTTTGATTTGAGCCAGGAGAGCGCGGCGACGCGTGCGGCGTATGGGGCGGATAACTTTGGGCAAGGGTGTTTGTTGGCGAGGCGACTGGTGGAGAAGGATGTTCGGTTTGTGGAGGTGTATTACGGTGGTTGGGATACGCACTCGAATAACTTTGAGGCAATGGCAACAAAGGGAGCTGTTTTGGATGCGGCGCTGGGGAGTTTGTTGAAGGATTTGAGTGAGCGTGGTTTGCTGGATTCGACGATGGTGGTGTTGTCGACGGAGTTTGGCAGGACGCCTGATATTGTGAAGGAGAGGAAGGGGAGGAATCACTATCCGAAGGCGTTCACGTGTCTGCTTGCGGGTGGCGGGGTTAAGGGTGGGCAGGCGTGGGGTAAGACGGATGCAGAGGGTAAGAAGGTGGTGAAGGATCCAGTGAACATTCCTGATTTCAATGCGACAATTGCGTATGCGATGGGATTACCATTGAGTGAGATAGTGCATTCACCGAGTGGTCGACCGTTTACAGTAGCGCACAAGGGGAGGCCTGTGACGCAGATTTTCTGATCGGTGGGTTTAATTTTTGAGTATGAAAAGCGTGTCGAGAGACACGCTTTTTTTTTGATTTTGACTGCAAGGGGATTGAACTGGTGCGTTATGTCTATAGGAGAGTAAAGGGTGGGCGGGGAATTTGCAGGAGTGTGATATGGGACGGTTTGGCTTGATCCTGGTTGTATTGGGTAGTTTTGGCTACGGGGGACTGCAAGGGGTAGCATCTCTATTGGAACCGAATTGCCGTGGTGTGCATCAGGAGTTTGCAGCTCCTCAGATTGTCAATTTTGGAGATTGCGTATCTGAAACAGGGGTGTGTGATACATTTGATGAATTGTTTGGGAAGCAGATAAGACAAGTGAAGACGACGCGAGGAACGAAGGATGATATTGAGTTGGCCGAGGAGTTGTGGAAGTCATCGGAGACGGTGAAAGATTCGAATGAGATTCGAGGGAGGATACTAGAGGCCGTGTATGATCTGACGGCCAAGACGGATGCGGCGGTGAAGTTGGGGATCAGTGCTTTGCGTGCGCTTGAGGAAATGCGGCCTGAGCGGGCGAGCGAATATCGGAAGAAGGTGCGTGAAGTCTGGGAGTATGTATATCGGCGGGCCAAGGGAGAGGAAAAGAAGGAGGCGGGGAAGGAATTGGTTTCAATGATGATGGAGGAGGGTGAGGCGTTGATCAAAGAGTTGAAAGTAATGGAAGCGGCTACCGTTTATCGTCGGGCGTTGGGGATGGCGCGGGCGGGACGATTGTCGAATGTGAAGTATCTGCAAACTCTGACGAATTATGCAACGAAGATGATGGGTGTGGTACGAGAGATTACAAAACTGGAGGGAGAGAGGAAAGCGGGGAGTCTGACGGAGAATAGCGCGAAACGGCTAGCGATGTTGTATGTGGTAAAGTTTGATTCGCCGGTGCGTGTGAAGGGATTTTTGGGCAAGGTTGGGGAGCCGGAAGGCGGGTTAATTGGAAGTGCGATGGCGGAGGTGGGTGAGGCGGATGTCAAGGCGTGTCGTGGGCTTGGGGAATGGTACACAAAGTTGGCGAAGGGTGAAAAGGGATTGGTGGAGCTACGTATGCTAAGTCGGGCGGAGGGGTATTTGAGACGATATCTGAATGAGGGGAAGGAAAACCTCAGGGGGACGGACCAGTTAAAGCTAAGTCTGATGTTGAAGCGGATTGAGGGGAAGCTGGCGACGTTGAGAGGACAATTGGGTGATACAGGGAGGTGGAAGGATCTGACGGGGTATTTTGCGAAGATGGTCGCGGCGAAGAAATATGGAGCAAAGAGCGGAGAGGTGAGCCATAAAAATGGTGTGTTTTCATTATCAGGGACGTCGACGTGGTTGCCTTATCCGGCGAATGCGAAGGATGTGATATTAAGCGCAGAGATCAAGCGGGTTGGAGGTTTGTTTGTTCTGATACGCGGCAGGTGGCGATGGAAGGAGAAGGCAACCGGGTATGCGATTGAATCGGCGTTATATGAGACGTTGATCCTAAAGCAGGGTGAACGGGAGCTGACGCGGAAGGGAGTGAAAGAAACGGCAAATGGTAAATTCTTTGAGGTCCAATTTGGACTTATTGGCGAGCAGATTATTGTGGCGGTGAATGGCAAAAAAGTAATTCAGATGACGGATAAGTCGGACTTGAAGGCTGGAAATGTGTATTTTGGAGCAAGGAACGCGAAGACGGATATGAGGCGACTGCGGATCATGATTCCATCGAAGGGTCAGGCTAAGAAGTGGATTGGGAGTTTGAAATAAGGGGGGCGCAGGGGAATCGGGCGAGAAGGAGTGGTGGAAAAGTCTTCATTGGTGTGGGAGAATGGGGGGCTTGTGATTTGATTTATTAAGGAGTCAAGCGATGGGTAGTGGTTATCGTTTTTCGTTTGGGCCGTGGAATATTGGCGAGGGAGCCGATCCGTTTGGGCCTGTGGTTCGGGATGAGGTGGCGTTTGGGGAGAAGTTGAAGGCCTATCAGGCGTTGGGCTTTGAGGGTGTGCAGTTTCATGATGATGATGCCGTGCCTGATCTGGATGGGCTGAGTCATGGGCAGGTAATGGAGAAGGCGAGGGCAATGAAGGGGATGCTGGATGATCATGGACTGGTGGTGGAGTTTGTGGCGCCGCGTTTGTGGGAAGATGCCCGGGGGATCGATGGCGGGTTTACGAATAATACCGAGAGTGAGCGACGTTGGGCGATCGACCGCACGAAGGTGTGTGCCGATATTGCGGCGGAACTGGAGACGGATTTTATGGTGGTGTGGTATGCGCGGGAGGGGACGTATATTCGTGAGGCGAAAAGCGCGATTGAGGCACATCGACAGTTGATTGACGCAATGAATGAGGTGTTAGAGCATCGTGGAGATTTGCGGATTGCAATTGAACCGAAGCCGAACGAGCCCATGGATCATAATTATATTCCGACGGTGGGTCATGCGGTTGCTCTGGGACAGGCGACGGTGGCTCCGGATAGGATGGGGACATTGATCGAGACGGCGCATTCATTGCTGGCAGGACTTGATGCTTCGGATGATATGGCGTTTGCGCTGGCGTTAGGTAAGTTGTGGTCGGTGCATCTGAATGATCAGAATGGGTTGAAGTATGACCAGGACAAATCGTTCGGGTCGGCGAATTTGCGAGTTGCGTTTAATCAGGTAAGGGTCTTGGAAGAGGCAGGATATGCAGAAACCGGGTATTTTGTGGGGTTGGATGTGAAGGCGATGCGGACGCAGAAAGCTGAGGCGGCGACGAAGCATTTGTCGAACAGTAAGCGGGTGTTTGAGCATCTGGTGGAGAAGGTGAGGACGTGGGACAAGGGTGTTGAGGCTGAGTGTGTGGCGAATCGGGATTATGAGGAATTGGATCTGAGATTGCTGGAACACCTAATGGGTGTGTGATTTTGGTTGATGAGGAATGAGAATTGAAGATTCTTGATTGGGTGATGTAGGTTTGGCACAGATGGGTAAACAGCATCATCCTTTGACGGGCATGCGGGCGTGGGCGTGGTGGAAACTGTGTTTGACGCACGGGCCGATTGGAATGCGGTATTGGTGGCGGGCTATGAAGATTGGGTTGCTTGGGCTAGGAGGGCTTGGGTTTCGGGCGTGGGAGACGATGCGGTGGGCCGGGCGATTGAGACGGATGAAGATTGAGAAAGATCCGGTCTTTATCCTCGGGCACTGGCGGAGCGGGACGACGTTGTTGCATAATCTGATGGCATGTGATGATCGATATGGGACGGTACGTATGCATCACTATGGCGTGGGGACGATGCTGGAGTGGCCTCGTCTGACGCGGAAGATGGTGGGGGCGTTTACGCCGGAGGTAAGGCCTATGGACCAAATGGGGTTGGGGGTGGATGAGCCGGCTGAGGAGGAGTTGGCGCTGGGAAGAGTGAGTGAGTATTCGTTTGACCACGCGTTCTGTTTCCCGAGGCGAGCACGAGAGGTGTTTGAGAAAACGATTATGTTTGAAGGAGTAGGGGAGAAGTATGTGGAGTCGTGGAAGTGGTATTATGAGCATGTGTTGAAGAAGGTAACGGTGGAGCAAGATGGAAGACGATTGGTATTGAAGAGTCCGGGGAATACGGGACGGGTGGCAACGTTACTGGGGATGTTTAAGAAAGCAAAATTCGTACATCTGGTGCGTGACCCTTATGAGGTGTTCGCCTCGACGAGGCATTTGTGGCGGAAGGTGTTGCCGTTGTGGGCGTTGCAAGGGTATGAAGAGTTGGATGTGGATGGGCTGGTGTTGGACATTTATCAGAGGATGATGAAGAGGTATTTTGAGGACCGGAAGAAAATCGGCGAGGGAAGGTTATGTGAGGTTCGATACGAGGCGTTGGTGGAGCGACCGATTGAGGTTCTGGAAGAGATTTATGTAACACTTGGTTTGGAGGATTATGAGGGGGTAAGGGAGAGAGTCGAAGGCTATGTGGCGGGATTGGAGGGATATGAGAGGAATCGCCTGGCGTTGACGAAAGAGGAAAAGGAACGCGTGAGAGAGGTCTGGGGGTTCGCGTTTGAGGCGTTTGGGTATGAGATGTGAGTGGTCTTGGGTCGAGGGTCGAATATCCAATTAATGGGCGGAGAGGAGACGGAAAGTTGAAAGTGTCTGCTGGAGAAGCGGGGTGGTTCGACGTTGGTCGGACTCGAGGGTTTCGTAATGGAGGGCGTATTGGATTTTGGAGGATTGGAAGACAGCATAATAGAGACGGATGGTGGGAGAACCGGCGCGGTAATTGAAGGTGACTTCGACTGCGTAGGCACTCTGGCCAGCGATCTGGGTCTGGTGGATCGGTTTGGTGACGACGAGGTTTTTGTATTCGCGTTTAGATGCACTGAGGACGGAATTGATGTGATCGCGGGTCGAGAAACGAGGGTTTATTTTGAAGTTTCGGACGGTGAGACCTGTTGGGGATGTCGGGGCGGGTTTAAGGTAGAGGGCATAACGCTTGTTGGAGATCTGACGATAGTTTGACGGGATGAGGATACGAAAGTCGAGAGACTTGTTGGTGTGGCGTATCCAGAATGTCTTGGTTCCGGGGCGGGTTGGTGTGCCGGGTCGAGAAGGGATGTTGGGGCCGGGCGGAACTGGTTTGCGTGGGATTGGTTTGACAGGAGTAGAGGGTCGAGAAGGATTGCGAACGATGCGGCGCGGTTTGATTCTTTGAGAGAGGAGCGTCCACTCCGTATTCGTGAAACGTGTTGGGCGATAGGTCTGGCCTTGCGGAGTGGCGATGGTGTACGTTCCGACGGGAAGATTTTGTACGGATCGTGATCCGTTGGGTTTGAAGGACGCGCGACCGGTTTTGACATAAAGGTAGGAGCCGAGGGCGAGTTTTCGGATGGCAACGGTGGTTCCGTCTAGGCCGAAGATGCCACCGGGAATGTAAATGTTTGTTCGACCGTGTTTTCCGGGTCCGGTGTGATTCCAGATGAGCGAGCCGTTGACCTGTACCGTAAGGGGTTGGGTGGTGGAACCGGATGAGCGAACGGTAAAGGTGGAATCGGGAGCGAGGTCGACTTCGTGTTGTGCATTGGGGTTGGAGGGATCGGGGAGTTCCATGGAGACATAGCCGGTTGGTCCGGTGGTGATGTGATCGCCTTCCCTTAGTTTGTCGCCTGTGCGAAGCGGTATCTTCTTGCCGCCCCTAGTGATGGTGACCTGGCCTATGACGGCGGTCGTTCTTCCGATATCCTTACCCGGTTTAACATCGGGCTTTCGGGGTGTCACGACGCGCGGGGCGGGACGGGGCACGGCAAGACGCTCAACGTTTTGGAGCATCTTTTCGGCAAGCTGTTTGGCGAGGGCGCGTTGTGCTCCGTGGCCATTCCATGTGAGCTGAGATTTACCGGTCTTTCGGGATTCGGAGAATGAGAATATGACCTCCGCCTGGCGCGTCCGGGATGCGACGAGGTCGTACTTGCCTTCTTTGGTTCGTCTTGGATTGTTGAGACTCTTGGCGGGATCGGTGATGTAGGGCCATTTGGGTTCATGCCCGGGCTGCGGCGTGACGGCCCATTTGACCTCGAAGTTAATCACACCATCCTTGTAATTGGGAAGCCGGTAACTGAATCTGACATTTCGCTGCCCCTGCTTGAAGTAGGCGTGATTTCGATAACTGGAGTAGTGCGAGTGAACAAGGCGGAATTTGCCAAGTGTTGGAGGTTGACCGGGTGCGACGACGATGGGATCCCAGGGTCTTGCCTTGGCCGCGATGGTGTTGAGTACCTGCTGTGCGAGAGGAAGGATTTGCGCGACAGTGACTTTCGATTTGGCTCGGTCGTTTATTTTGATTTCGACGCGTGCCTGTTTGGTGGTGGAATAGACGGCTGAAAATGTATCCATGATGTATGGGCCGTGGATGAATTCTTTTTGTTCGGCTCCGGGCTGGGCGTTGACGACCCATTTGGCAGTAAGGTAAAAGTCGGAGAATTTACCGTTGCCGACGATGTAATAACCTGCAGCGTTGATTTCGCCAGACTTTTTCGGCACGTAATAGTTGGGTGATACTTTGTTTGCTTTGAACTGACCGAAGCGTTTGGGCATGACGCCGCGATCGAATGAGGAGGGTTTGCGTTGGGCGAGGGAATTCGCCGGTAGAAGTAGCGTGAGGGCAAGGAGAATGAAGGTGGTATGATTGGCTGGGGATTGGTTTAACATGTTTCGCATCCTTTGGATGAAACTTGAGTAGTGCTTTATGTGAATGAATTACCCAGGCGGAGCTGCAAACTGGGTAGAGGATATGGCACGGAGCATATCAACGCGTATTTTCTTAGCCAGTGATTTGGGACAATTAGATTGGATGATGAGGAATTGCTTATCGGTTTTGATGATGTAGATGTCGTAGTAGCGAAAGATCTTGCTGGAGGCGAGGAAGACGTAGGCGGAGGATCGAATGGCGGGCCTGCCATCGAGATAGGTGTGAACAGGTTTGTAGAACGTTGAACCCGGGTTGGACTTTCGGGAGTTGGTGATGATCTGTTCATGACGTTGGGTAAGGGTTTGGGAGGTGGCGTTTTCAGCGAAAATGGAGATGTAGGCGTATGATTTGGTTGTCTTGTCGTAGTGATTGAAGCTAAGAGGGCGACGGGTGGACACCTTTTCACGTTTGAAATAACGGGGGATGTCCATGGCAATGGCGCGGTCGGAGGTGTGGTAACGAACGAACGTCGTTTTGCTCTTGTCAGGCGGAAGGGGATTTGGAGAAACGGGTTGGCGCGGGACAGGGTTGACAGGGTCGCGTCGCACGATGGGGCGCTGGCTTCGGACGGTTCGGGCGAGTCGATCGTATTGGCCGCGCGGGGTCGTATGTGGGTTGCCGACGTTGGAACGATTGATGGTAATGGACTGACCGGGACGAAGTGAAACCGTGCGGTTTGTTTGATTCTCTCGAACGGTGATTTTGCCTGATTTGAGATGAAGATCGATTTTTCCTCGAAGACGATCGTATTGGGTCATGAAGTCCGTGCCTTCGATGATGATGGTGACATTGTTGATACGAAGATGGGAGGATTTTTGGTTGGGCAATTTCTTGCCGGTGACCCAGCGTGCAATTCCACCGACGAAGTTTGCGACACGTGTTTTGATGCCGGCGGCCTGGGTGACGTCGAATCGAATGGAGGATTCGGGACCGAGTTCAACCTGTGTGCCCTGCCCGGTGAAGGCTCCTCCAGAAGCGAGTTCGACAGAGGCATACGCGTCTTTACCGGTTTCGATGTTCTGGTGCAGATTGAGCGTTTGGCCCAGATGCAGTCGAAACGGGCGGGCATCGACGGGTCGCACGCCATAGACACGACCCGATGCAGCGGTGATTCGGGCGGCGGCCTGCGCGCGGTGGGGTTTGGGATTGGGTGTTTTGACCTTGAGATAACGGTCGAGATTGGAGTTAAAAATTTTTGTGTTTATCGAAGTGACCTGGGGTTTGTTGTCGTTGATGATCGTGGCCTGCTGTCCTGATCGAAGCTTGATGTCGGTGTAATCGTTCCACATTCCCAGTATCTGGGCCGGGGTGGTCGCTCCCGATCTGAAGTAAAGGGTATTGACACCGGCGGCATTGCCGATGTCCTTATCGCGGAGAATGAATTGCCCTCTTGTGATTGCGAATTTTTTCCCGCCGGCAAGTGTAGTGGCGAGTCCGCCTTTGCGCCACGGACGGAGGATATCTGCGTAGGTCCAGCCGTAGGATTGCTGGATGGTCATCCACGGGCCGAATTCGGCAATGGAGACGTATGAGTTTTCACCGATGTAGAGTCTGGCGCTGGGAGCACGGGAGCGGGTGGCCGTGCCGTCGTTTTGAAAGAGCTGAATGGATAATCTTCCGCCGGGTTGGGTGACAAAGACATCCCAGTTAAGGACGGGATCGCCGGCCTGGATATCTCTATATTTGAAGTTTTTCTTTTCGATGAAGCCCATGCCACCGACCTTTCCCTGTACGGCGATGACGCGACCGATGACGAGGGGATCATCGGTGAGTGGTTTATTGGGCCAAGGGAGGGCGTGTTTCCGGACTTTGTCATAGATATTGGAAGCACGTTGGACCCAGGTATGTTCTTCATCGCTATTTGTTGGGGCGGAGGTTTGGACGTCGACACGGACTTGATGGGAGGGGCTGTAGAAGACGAGATAGGGGCCTGTGTCTATGACCGGTTTTGATAGCGTGGCCTGTTTAGTGCGATCGGCAGATTTCTGGACGAATTCGATTGAAACGGTGGCGGAAACGTGGCGGGACTTGGAGTCGGTGTATTTGAAGATTGCGCGTTGTCGACCGTCAGGAGAGGGGAAATACTCGATCGAACGTTTGGCATCGCCAAATGCGATGGGGGCGAAATCTTTGACGAATCTGGGGATCGTATCGAATTGCTGGGCCTGGATGACAGGCATTGCGAAGGGGAACAAGAGAAGGGAAATGGTGAAAACCAGGACTACCGTGGATGAGGTTACGGGGCATAAGGGCGCGTCGCTGGAATGCACGCGTGGGTGATGCTTTAGGGGCTGCATGGTGTGCGACTCCGTGGGGTGTAAAGAGATCACGAGCGTCGAGAAAGTATCAGATTAACCTATTGTACGTGGAGGGCGTAAGAATGTTACAAGGATTGGGCGAGATTGGTGATACGGATACGTGCATGTTAAGGTAGTCATAAAAAACGCCCGTTTGGCAACGAGCGTGATGTTCATTTGAGATTGGATTTGCAGGATCAGCCCTTCTCGATAAGGCGTCCTGACTGTTTTCGTTCTTCGTTATTGTATTTGTTCTTGAGGAAATCGCTGCCGCCGGTTGACTTTTTTTCGGTCTTTTTCCTTTCACGTTCGGCATATTTTTTCTTGAGATAGTCGCTGCCGCCAGATTTCTTTTCAGCGTTTCGTTGAGCTTTTTGTCTTTCACGTTCGGCGTATTTCTTCTTGAGGTAGTCATTACCGCTGGTTTTCTTTTCAACACCCGATTTGGCAAGACCTTCATCGGTGGACTTTGTGATTGCTTCCGCTGCGGCAATGTTCTTTAGGCGGCGCTGCTGAATTTCAGAGACAATGGCCGGGATAGAGCCCTTGGTATTGCTTCTCATCAATTCGCGAGCGACGACGACAAATTCGGCGGGCGTCATGTCGGCTTCCTTAATCAGGCCGACGAAATGCTCTTCTTTCATGGTCGCTTTGAAGTACTTGGCGTTGACGGCAATGAAGTCTTTGGAGGTGGATCGTCTTGATTTGGAGGATTTGGATTGGACTTGCTGGACGATGACGATCTGCGCGCCGGTCTTTGAAAGGCCGGGTTCAGACCAGCGAAGGCCGGGCGCGGCAGTGCTGGTGGCGAATCCAATGAGGCGAAGTCGTACGCCTTCAAATTTGGTCTGAAGTTTAATCGCTTCCTGTCTGGCTTTGTATCGGGTCTGGATTGCCTTCTCGACATCGGCGGCGGTGATGCGGGGTTTTTCACTGAGCCTTTGTCGGCTGGAAGAACTTCTTCGAACCGAACCTCGCGAGCCGCTGCCGTTACGGTCATATCGGTCGTAGCGTCGCATCTGCTCGTTCTTGCGTTTTATGGCTGCAATGCGAGCATTTTCAGCACGTACCATGGCCTGTCCTTTGGTCTTGGCAGACTTGATTTCACGCTGGATCTTTTCGGTATCGACGAGCCAGATGTTTGAGACGATCATGTCGTATGGTCCGCGTACTTGATCGACTCGAGCGGAATTGATGTGGCCGTATTCTCCGACACGAAATGTGCGGATTGATCCGACTGCAGCGATGGCTTCTTCGAGTGGGGGTTTGCTGGTGGTTTTCTTTTTCAGGTTGCCGCCAATGGAGGCGTATTTGGTTTCGGAGTTTTCATCGATGTACTTTTTGACAGTGATACCAGCGGAGCTGGGATAGAGTGGGTTGAATTTGAATGCCGGGTAGTATTTGCCATCGACATAGGCGAATTGTTTTGCGACGCGTGACCAGTTGAGTCGCCAGAATTTGAGTTCATCGCCGGTGAGCTTGACGGACTCGGCGGGCTTGATGGGAGTATCCGGTTTCTTGGGGTTGAGATTAACGCTGCCTTTGCTTGTCTTAGCAGAGGCTCCGTCGATAAGAGAGCCGGAGGCTTTCTGGGACTTTTCGACGAGTTTTTTGGCATCGTCGAGAGCACCTTTTTTGATGAGTGTGGAGTCGACAAGTTGTGCGGAGACGGGGCTTGAGACGAAGGCAAGTGACAACGAAAAGGCAGTGATGAGAGCGATTGACATGACGCTATTGGTGCTTTGAATTCGCATGACTGGGTTACCTCATGACGTGGGAGGAGAGCAAGTTGCTACCGCCCTACCGTTGTTGGAGGAAACGGGAATTTTCCCGATTTTAGCGGATTATCAGAATTCTCTATCGTCATATTGTACTTGACGAGGGAGGAATAAACGAGGTTATGCAGCAGAATATTGGGGGAAAATGGGGCGTGGTTACATGAGGGATATGGGACAAAACGGGCAGAAATGTCCAATAAAACCAAGTTCCAACGATCCCAGCGTGGCGGGCATGTATGAGAAGGTCGAATTGGAGGATGCTCAGGCTAGGAACGATTGGATCAGGCTGTTCCAGCTTCGTTGGCTTCGGTAGTGGCCTGAGCGACATCGACATCGTCCACATCGTCGGCGTCTACGGAGTCGTCTTTGAAGAGGATGGTGAACAGAACAAGAACGGCGAGGGCACCACCTGCAGGGTAGAGCCAGACGGATTTCCAATCGATTAGCTGACTGGCGGCGAGAGCTTTGGCTTTCTTCTGTTTGTCTAGTCCCTTGTATTGCTCCTGAAGGGCCTTCCCGGCAGCGGAAAGCTCGCCTGTATCCGCCGATTTGGCCGTCTCAATCTTCTTGTTGAGATCGAACATCTCGGTGGTCAGTTTGCCGACCTCCTTGCTGATCGCGACAGATTCGGCCGGAGTGTACTTTCCGACGATCATCCCCGAGAGTTTGGCTCCGAAAAAGAGACCGAGTCCGAGGGTCATAAGAACGAGAAAGCCCTGAGCCTGTCCACGGATTCTCTTGGGGGCAACTTTATCCACATAGATTTGGCCTGTGACAAAGAAGAAGTCGTAGCAAATGCCGTGAAGAATGATTCCGCCAAGGACCATCCAGCGAACGGAGTCGTCAGCAGCCAATGAGAAGAGGCCATACCGAAGAACCCACGCGGCCATACCGATGGCAAGCATCCATTTCACACCAAACTTTGCAAAGAAGAGGGGCATGATGACCATGAAGATTACTTCCGCCATTTGGCCAAAGGACATGGTGAAGCCCGGATTTTCGAATCCCATTGCCCCGGCGAAGAGAGCGGTGAAAGAGTAGTAGGCGGCAAGGGGGATACAGATGAGCGTTGAGCAAACCATAAAAATAAGAAAGCTCGGGCGTTTAAGAAGGACAATCGCGTCAAGGCAGAGAACATCCTTAAGGGTTGCTTTCTCGCCCTTCATGGGCGGCGGGGTGTGGGGGAGGGTAAAGCTGTATACACCCAGAACGATTGCAGAACCGCCTGCGATGTAGAACTGAAGAACAGAACCATCGGCTTTGAAGATCTTGCTGACGACGATGCCGGCAACGATCCAGCCGATCGTTCCAAAGACTCGAATGAGGGGGAACTGTTTCTCGCGATTGGTCATGTTGGCGAAGGCCAGGGTATTCACGAGCCCGAGGGTCGGCATATAGCAGAGCATATGGCCCAGAAGCAGCCAGAAGAGGATTGCGGAGGAGGGGGATTCGGCGGTGGTGACACTGGGGACGAGTAGCATAAGAACGCCGCCGGTGAGGTGGAGTACGCCGAGGACTTTTTCGGTAGCGAAGAAACGATCAGCGATGAGACCCAGGAAAAGAGGAGAGAGCATACCCGCAATCGGAGATACGGAATAGACGGATCCGACGATTGCGCTCCATTCGCCATCGCTCCACGCGACGGTGTAGATGTAGATTCCGACGGTGACGTACCATGCTCCCCATACGAAGAACTGGAGGAACATCATAATCGAGAGTCTTGCGCCGATGCTTGAACCGGCGTTGGCGTTGATGGCGTTCGGGTCTGTCATAAAACTGCCTCGATCTTGGGGTTTCGATGCCTAGCTGGAGGGGGGATATGGTATCAGGTTGGGGAAGATACGTCACGTGAAGATTGCTGGTTGGCTAATACGGAAACCGCCAACGCAAGAATTGCATGATATACATAAATATTGGTACAAACGGAAAGGTTATTTCTTGCCGAGTGAGCCAACGGGGCGGGTGTTGGTTTTAAGGGATTTGTCGAAGTCTTTGGCGAGTTTGGTGAGGCGGGCGACGATGTCGGGGTGTTGGGAGGCGATGTTGTTGCGTTCGCCGATGTCGGCTTTGAGATTGTAGAGTTGGGGGGCGGGTTTGGGTTGGGGTTTATGATTTTTGTTTTTGGGACGTCGGCGGCGGGGGCCGGTGAGGCGGAGTTTGTAGTTGCCTGCACGGACGGCTTCGAGGCGTGAGCCGCGGTAAAAGAAGTAGCCGGATTTTTCGTGGGGGGAGGTTGCGTTTTCGGAGAAAATGAGGGGGGAGATGTCTTTGCCATCGATGATGTGATTGGGGCGCAGTTGGGCGCCGGCGAGGTTGGCGAAGGTAGGGAGAAGGTCGATGGTGGCGGCAACTTTGTCGCAGATGGTGTTAGGTTTGATTTTTCCGGGGAAGCGCATGATACAAGGAACGCGCATGCCACCTTCCCATGTTGAGAACTTGCCATCGCGGAGTGGGCCGGCGCTGCCGCCGTGGTGTTTTTTGCTGAGCCAAGGGCCATTGTCTGTGGTGAAGACGACGAGGGTGTTCTTCTCGAGGTTAAGTTCTTGGAGATGGCTGAGGATCCGGCCAACGGAGGCGTCGATCTCCTCGATGGTTGCCTTATACGCAGATTTAGGATCCTTGACGAAGTTTTCATCGGCGACGAAGAGGGGGATGTGAGGCATGGTATGGGGCATGTAGAGGAAGAAGGGTTTGGCTTTATTTTGGGTGATGAATTTGAGAGCTTGTTCGGTGTAACGTTTGGTTAGGGTGCGTTGGTCGGCGGGACGCTCGATGACTTTTTCGTTAAGCATGAGGGGGACGTTCCAGGGGGAGAAGTCCTTTTCGATCCATGCGCGATCGAGGGAACGGTTTTTGCCTTTGACGGGGTCCATGTCGTTGGAGTAGGGGACGCCGTAGTAGATGTCGAATCCGTGGTTGGTGGGAAGGAATTTGGGGAGGTGGCCGAGGTGCCATTTGCCGATGGCGGCGGTGGCGTAGCCTTTGGATTTGAGGAGTTTGGCGATGGTTTGTTCTTTGGGGTTGAGGCCTATTTTGTGGCGGGGGAAGAGGACGCCGGTGATACCGACGCGGAGTGGGTAGCTGCCAGTAAGGAGGGCTGCGCGTGAGGCGGAGCAGATGGGAGCGGCAACGTAGAAGTCGGTGAACTTCCGACCTTCTTTGGCCATGCGGTCGAGTGCGGGGGTTTTTATGTTTTTGGATCCAAAGCAGCCTACATCGCCGTAGCCCTGATCATCGGTGAAGATGAGGATGATGTTGGGGGGTGTTGCGGCGGCGCAAGTGGAGGAGGCGGTGAAGACACTAAAGAAAGTCAGGGCGAGAATAAAGAGTGGCGTGAAGCGAAGCAGGCGCGAGTTCATGTTTGATCCTTTCGATTTTGAATTAGTGTATAAGCAAATCACACCTGCCGCCGCAACGCCCAACTCTCCCCCTACCGCTGTTGGTTCTTTCTTTTATTTCGTTTGGGGCGTCTTTTGGCGGGTTTGCCGATGAGGTATTCAAGGCGACGGGAGATAAGGGCATCGCGTGTTCTAATGTCGGCCTGGGTGATGTTGAATTTGTAACCCGGCTTGCCATCGCGGAGAAGGACTACGGTGTTAAGGGTGAGAAGCGCTTCGAGAGGATGGTTTGCAGTGGCGAGGACGTCCATGAGGACTGGGCGGGAATCGGCAGCACCAATGAGTGCGAGGAATTCGGCGGCTCGAACGCGAACGAGAGGTTCAGGATCTTTTGCGGCCAGGGTTTTGGCGCGATTGATGAATTGGGAGGCTTGTTTGGAGAATGAACTGCAGGCGATCAGGGCCCAGTAACGGTGCCAAGGGTTGGAGGAGGTGAGGGCGGATTGGATATGCGGTTTAGCTTTGGGGAATGGAAGGAGGGAGAGGTTGGCGATGTCGATGAGTTTGGCGATTTCGGACTTGTGGGTATGGCCGAATTGGGTGGGGTTGGAAAAAGCGTGTTTGGCCAGGTGGCTTTCAGGGTAGAAGCTGAGGTCGGGGAGGGATTTCATTTTTTGGGTCAGTCGATTGCGGAGGTCGGCGAGGGTTTTGACGTGAGCGGGATCGGCGGCAAGGTTGTTGACTTCGTAGGGGTCTTTGGAGATGTCGTACAGGGCTTCGGCAGGTCGAGGCTGAAAGAAAAGGGCGGCCTGTTTGTTGAGCTTACCGGCTTTGAAGAGGGTCCACCATTCCTTGTAAGCTTTCATGCGATAGCGGTAATTGTTCCAGAGACCATCGAAGTTGAAGGGTTGGTATGAGCGGATGTATTTGAAGTTGGCTTTACGAATGGTTCGGACAAAGTCGTATTTTTCGTCGAAGCGATCGGCGAATCCGAATGTTTCGTCACGGGTGGAAAGATTCTTTTGAGTGACACCCTTACCAAGGAAAGGCTTGCCATCCATTTGATTGGGGATTGGGATGCCGGCGAGATTGAGGATGGTGGGGGCGAAGTCGATGAAGGAAATGAAGGCATTGGAGCGTGTGTTGGGCTTGAGGGGAACGAGGTGTTGGTACTTTTCCGGTATGCGGACGACGAGGGGGATGTGGAGACCGGTTTCGTAGGCGTAACCTTTGGAGCCAGGGAGAACGCCGCCGTGGTCGCCGAAGTAGAAGATAAATGTTTGTTCGAGGAGGCCCTCTTTCTTGAGCCGACTGACTACGGTGCCGATTTGGGTGTCCATGCGTTGGACAATTCTTTTGTAAGCGAGATTGGCTTGGCGAAAGAGGGGTGTGTTTGGATGGCAAGGGGCGACGAAGGTTTTCTGATCCGTACCACCAGTGTTGGCACGGTGAAGAGCGCTTTCGTGTGATACGCCGAAGGATTGTTTGTGAAAGAAAGGTTGGCCGGGTTTTCGGCCGTGCCAATCCTTTTTCGAGTGCCAGGATGGTCCTTTGAATGTAAAGTTGTAGTCGGTTTTGGTCTTGTTGGAGGTATAGTAGCCAGCCTTTCTCATAAGGGCGGCAATGGGGGCAAGGCCATCGGGTAGAGGGACGGGTTTGTATTTGCGGTGGAATTGGGTACCGATACGAGAACCGTAGCAACCGGTGGCAAGTACGGAGCGGGCGGCGGAACAGACGGGAAAGTTAGAGAAGGCGCGCGTGAAGGTGATGCCTTGTGATGCGAGTTTTTCAATATGGGGAGTTGGGGCGCCGTTGGGGTCGAAGTGCTTGAGGTAATGTTTGGAGTTGTCTTCGGAGATGAGTAAGACGATGTTGGGACGAGTGAGGAGAGATCCGGATTGGGCGAAGATGAAGGAAGGGACCAGTGAAAGGAAAAGCAGAGAAAGGAGAAATGGATTGAAAAGCAGGCGAATTGGCATTGTATCTATCCCTGGGAGTCATATATCAAGTTCAAACGTGGTATGTATGATAATTGAAAGACTCAATCCGGAGGAATGGGAATTGCGGAAACGGAGGTAAGATTTGGCTTCTTCGGGCGGTATGTGGTAGTGTTGGAGGAATGAGTAGGCGTGTAAGTAGTATTTTGTTGGCTTTGGGATTTGGGGTGTTGTTGGCTGTGCCGTTTGTGATGAGACCGGCGGGCGCGGGAGATGAGGAGGGGGCGTTGAAGCTGGTGATCATCACGCCACACAATGAACAGATTCGAAATGAGATTGGGTGGGCATTCAATCGTTGGCACAACCAACATTTCGGGAAGAACGTGGTGATTGACTGGCGTGTGATGGGGACATCGACGATGGTGCGTCAGTTGCAGAGTGATTTTAAGAAGTTGGCGAGAACCGAAGATGAAGATATAGGAACAGGATATGACGTCGCGTTTGGTGGCGGGGATTATACCTTTGACAAACAATTGAAGCCAGGCATCCGGGTGAAGGGGAATTCGGGGGAAAGGCGGATAACGTTCACCGTTCCGATGACGCTGGATGAGAAGTTTGCGACGATAGAGGAGGTGTATGGGGGACGGGAGAAGATTGGGTCAACGAGACTGTACGATACGGGAGGACACTGGTATGGGGTGGTGTTGAGTTCCTTTGGGATAGCGTTTAACCGAGATGTTTTAAAGTATGCGGGAGTAGATGAACCGAAGACATGGTCTGACTTGAGCAATTTTGATTTGTATGGGAAGGTTGCCTTAGCGGACCCCGCACACTCAGGTTCGATTACCGTGACTTATCAGACGATCCTGAATCGTTATGGGTTTGAAAAGGGATGGAAGACGCTGCGGCGCGCGGCGGCGAACGCGAGATATTTTGCGGCATTATCGTCCAAAGTTCCTCTTGATGTGGCGGCGGGAGAGGCGGCAGTGGGAATGTGTATTGATTTTTATGGACGTCAGCAGGCACAGATGGTTGGGGATGATCGGATGGGCTATGTGGCGCCGAAAGGCGAGACAATTGTGACACCGGACCCGGTGGCAGTTTTGCGAGGGGCCAAACATCGGGAGACGGCGGAGCGATTTGTGACATTTTTGTTGACGCGAGAAGGGCAGGCCGTGTGGTGTTTCAAGAAGGGGGAAGAAGTAGATGGGTTGAGAGGGCCGGCGAGATTTCCATTGAGGCGACCGCCGGTACGCGTTGATTTGTATAAGGAATATCTGGATCGCATGATGGATCGGGTGAATCCGTATAAAATTGCCAAGGCGTTTAAGGGCAAGCCGAGGGGATATTTTCGTACGATCTCACCCGTGCTCTCGGCGATGGCGATTGATGTCCAGGCGGTGTTGCGGAAGGCTTGGGTGGCGATACATGAAGAGAAGGATAAGGCACGACGTCACAAGATGTTGACGTTGTTTGATGCGTTGCCGTTTACAGAAGAAGAATTGCTGGGAAGACCGAATGTGTGGAAGCAAAGTCCTCGGCAGAAAGGAATAGACCGTCGAGCATGGACGACGTTTTTTGAGGAGAAGTATCGAGAGATCATTCGTATGGGCGCAAAGTAACACCACAAGAGAAGCATGAATCAAGCTCAATGCTGAATTGTGGCAATCTACCTGCCATCCAGTGCGCGAATGACGGCTTCCAACCGATCACCGGTGAGACCTCTTGCCCGCGCGACGTCGATGAGGCGTCGTCTTTGCTCGGGGGAAGCTGCCTTCCAGAGTGGAGCAAGACGTTCGACGGCAGCTCGTTCTTCGGCACTAAGTCTGGCAGAAGCAGGGGGAGTCTTTTTCTTGGAGACTTTCTTAGGAGTAATCTTTCCACCGCGAGATTTAATTCTGAGCGAGTGATAAATAAAGTCGGAGCGATTGGCAAGGAGACCGAGGATGGCATTGCCTGACATATCGCCAAGTTGGGGTTCGAGTGCGAGGTCGGCCTGGGGGCCTGACCAGGCAAAAGCCTTGGATCCATTGAGCGTGGCCTGTACGGCGACGTTGTCCTTCTTAACGAT
The DNA here is from genome assembly GCA_028284925.1 of Phycisphaeraceae bacterium. Lineage (GTDB taxonomy): Bacteria > Planctomycetota > Phycisphaerae > Phycisphaerales > Zrk34 > JANQQT01. Next base: position 21,584 of record JANQQT010000020.1, read on the forward strand.
GACGGTGATCAGGACCGTATGAGATTTGTTGAGTGGAAGTGCTTTGGACGCCGTCCTGGAAGGATTCTTGGCAGTGGTAACCTGCTGACCTTTGATGGTCTGGAGACCGTCGAAGAAGTTTTTCTTGGTGTAGTCGGCGCGACCAAGTTGGAGAGTCGTAACGGATTTGCCCACAGGGAGAATGACAACAAGTGTGGCGCCGGACGTCAGAGTGAACTTAACCTCAAATTCGTAAGAACCCTGGATTTCGACGGGGAGACGAATAGCAGAAAGGAAACCTGCGCTGACAGAGAGCTTTTTGCTGCGGACAGCCCATTGGCCGCGGATGGTGTCGCGGTTAATGTCGATTCGAGACAAGAGATCAATCCACTTACCGCCTTTTGAGGCCGTGCCTGACTTGACGTCAAGTCGGGCGAGTTGTTTTTCGATGCGTGACCGAGCGAGTGTAGCTTTAGTCTTGGCAAGGGAGTCTGTTGAATTCTGCGTAAGGAAGTGGGCGTAATACTTGTCGGCACGTCTGAGCATCAGGGATTTGGCCTGATTGGCCTGGGTGGATGCGGCGAGCTGCATGTACCAATCGGCAAGTTGAATGGTTTTTGCTTCGTCGAGTTCGGTAAGTTCCGCACGAGCAAGGGCTATATTGGCGCGGGTCTTGATGTCGTTGGCAATCAGGGTGAAAGGAAGGGCGCCCTTCGGATCGTCAAGCTCCACGAGATAGAGGCGAATGAGTTCACGGGCGGCGTTGGTGTCTTTGGGGTTGCGTTTGAGCTTAGCTTTTTCTAATTCAATGGACCGTTCGATTCTGCGTGCAGCGACAGCGGCATCAAGATCGATTTTTACATCTTCTTTCCTGTCGGACTTTATGGCAATGGCCTGGCGATAAGCTTTCTGGTATGCGACGACCGCAGGCGTATATTGCTTTTGTCTGACGTGGTATTCGGCAAGGGCGAGATAGGCGGTAATCAGTTTGTCGCCAAGCACCGGCCTCTGATCTCGAGGCGCACGAATGTATGATTTTCGCATAAGCTCGGCGGCCGCCGTAAGACTAGGGAGAGCAAGTTTGGAATCGGTTGCCGCAATGAGTTGGTGAGCCTCAGCAGCGATTTCGTAACCATCGGGTTTCTTTGAGGCGAGTTTGACCGCATTTCGGGCAAGGATTACGACAAGTTGAGGATTCTGGGGAGACTGGACGGCCGCGGCGCGGAGCTCTTTGGCGAGTTCAAGATCGTCCTTGAGTTCGGCAGTCCTTGCGACAGACTTCAGACGCTCGCCGTATAGCTGGTCGAAGACTTTCTGTGCCTGCGCGGACGATGGGGAAACTGCCTCAGGAGCCTGAGCGAGAATCGGGCAGGACAAGCCTAAGAAACCAAATGCGAATACAAGGCATACGATCATGTTGTTTCGGTGTTTCATGGTGATAATCTGACCAGCTAGAGAGGGAGCAGGATACGAAAGGTAACCGCTAGGATATTATACTAACTTATCGTGTTTCAGGTTGCGTCGGTCATTTCAGGCAAGCAATGTTGTTAAAACCCGTAATCCCGATGAATGGCACGATTGTCCCGTGAGGTTGCCAAGGAATGACTTTGCCAGAGAGGGTATTATCGGAGCCAAAGATCCATCTTTCATCCAAGTCCGAGTAGCGTTATTGAAGACAATCTCGCCGCCCGTTTCGAGAATTGACGACAAATATGGTTCCTGATATTCGAGTATCCAACGCGGGATCCTTTCCACTATTTGACGCCGATGTTATTGCGCCTGCTTCAGACAACTTCTTTGGAAGACAACAGTAGCTGGATTCGGGAAAAAACCACCTGACATAGCCGCCACATTGGGTCAAAACGCCATCATTCATATGCCTTTCCAAGACGAGTAGCGATGTGCTGAGATTATCCGATATGTCGATCCGGTGACGCACTGAGATCATCACAGGAATTACCGTCGACGGTTAACCCGGGCTGACCATCGAATGTATATCGCAACGTAAGCAAACTCCACGTTGCCGGTGACGCAACCACAAATAGAAATCTTATGTAACTTCAGAATTGAGATGTTCTCGCGTAAGATACGCGTGTTGCCTGACGTTGTGATTTATTGGCGACAAATCCGGAATTCGACTTTACTAGATATTTTTACCTATAGTAAGACAGAGATTTATCTGTTGAGGATCCGATTATGGTGACGATGCCATTGGAAAAACCAAGTAAGTCGGGACTTACTGTCTTACTCGTGGAAGACAATTATCTGGTTGCAAGCGCAATGATGCAGCATCTTAATGAAATGGGATGTGAAGTGGTCGGGCCCGTGCCAAGTGTGGATGAGGGAGTTCGCATGATTGAAGAGTCTGAAAGGTTGGATGGCGGCATTCTGGACATCAACATCATCGGCGGATCGAGTGAACCTGTGGCCAAGGCACTGCAAGGTCGCGGGCTGCCTTTCTTTTTTATAACAGGATACGCTAGTCCAAATCTGCTAGGATCGGATTATGATGAAGCATTAAAATTGAGAAAGCCTCTAGATCACCAACAGTTGCGGGAAGCTGTGGGGACGTGCTTCGGTAGTCTTGACGAAATGTAAGAAATCATCTATCACTCTACTCGAAAAAGTGCTATGTTGGCTAGGAAAAAAATCAGGTAAGTATTTATGGGATATGCAATAGGTGTGGATTTGGGGGGAACGCGAATCAAAGCGGTGGCAGTAAGTGAAACGGGAGAGATTCTTGAGCGTGTGATGCGGAGGACTGGTGATGAAACGGGAGAGGCATGGTGGGGATACGTTAAGGAAATCGTCGAGGAACTAGAGTCGGGCCAGGGGGCGAAAGCTTCATGGATCGGTGTAGGCGCACCCGGTATTGCTCGGCCGGACGGGCGTTGTATTGGCTGGATGCAAGGAAGGCTTGATGTACTGGAAGGCCTTGAATGGACAGAAGTATTGGGCCGAACGAGGCAGATTCCGGTCATCAATGATGGTCAGGCAGCGTTGATGGGCGAGGTGTGGGTTGGGGCGGCGAAAGGATGCGAGAATGTCGTGATGTTAACGCTAGGAACAGGTGTGGGAGGGGCGGTAATCTGCGATGGACGCCTGTTGAAAGGAGCAATTGGTCGGGCGGGTCATTTAGGACATCTCAGCGTGGATATGAATGGTGCGGTAGATTTTGTGAAGACACCGGGCAGTGTGGAGTGGTTTATCGGGAATCATTCGATAGGCGAGCGAAGCAAAGGGAAGTTCGTATCCACTTATGAGCTGCTTGAGGCGTATCGGGCTGGAGATAAGGAAGCGAAACGGATCTGGCTACAATCGATCAAAGCACTTGGGGCAGGCGTGGTATCGATTGCCAATGCGCTTGATCCGGAGATTGTGTTATTGGGAGGAGGGATTGCGGAGGCGAATGATGACTTGTTTGGACCGCTAAAGGACGTAATGGATGAAATGGAATGGCGACCGCACGGACATCAGGTGAAGATTTTGAAAGCCGAGGGTGGCGAGTTTACGGGGGCAATGGGGGCAGGGTATAACGCGATGCGATTTGACGGATGAATTGATACAACTACGTGAACTGATGGCGGACGGTACCTCATCATTTATCGCGAGACGCTTTCGAATCACGGTCATTACCCGGGCGGCGATCGCGCGGTCCGAGATGGTCACGTCCGCGGTCTCCCCTAACTCGGTGTGCACGACGTTCGGTGTAGAACTTGAGCTGTCTTTCGAGCTCCGCCTTCTTGTCTACCTGCTTGATTCGGGAAGCGGCATCTTTAAGTTTTTTTTCCGACTTGCTGATTTCGTGTTCGCGTGATTTGATCATGGCGTCAAAGTGACTTCCAAGGATGGTTTTCAGTTCCTTCTTAAGCCTGACGTTTTCTTTTACACCATCTCGGATTTTTCTAGCGAGCGAATAGGCTTTGACTTCCAGCTGTTTCACCTTACGATAAAGCTCGAATCCAACAGGGTCATTTTTCTTGTGACGTCTTGCCCATTCGACGCGACGAATGTAACGAGGAATGATGCGTCGAAATTCGTCCGGCTTCTCTTTCTGAAGCTTTGACAGATGGTCAGCAAGTTTCTGGTCTTCTCGGGCTATAAATTGGATGGCCTCTTTGATCTGTTTTGCCGTTGGAGCAGAGCGACGACGAGACGAGCGAGAAGATTTGTACGAAGATCGCCTGGATGACTTGTCATTGTTTGCTCTCGGTTTTCGCTGATTGTCATCGACAGAAACGATTTCGTTAGGTGGATTCCGTTTCTGCGGATTATCGCCAACTTCACGATCTTTCCGCTTTTCATTTGAATCGTCAAAAATGCGACGCCCAGCGAGCAGGTTATTGAATCGCTTCTCCACCACCTTGGCTCGGTTCTTACGTTGATCCGCAATCGACTGGCGAAACTTCTTGATCCGCATTTGCCAACGATCCAGATCGTGCTTGTGTTTTTTAAGACGGGTGTCATAAGCCTTCTCAAGCACGGTCTTCAGTTCCGCGATTCGTTCTTCTTTGTCATTCGGATTGGACCTGATTCGTCGACCAAGATCATATGCTTTTCGTGTTAACTGTGTCAGTTGGAATTTGAGTTCGGCCCCTTCAGGATCGCGTTTTACTTGCTCGATGCGATATCGGAGAAAGTTGATGTAACGGGCAATGTCACGTTTGAATTTGTCAGGGTTTTCTTCACGAAGCATCTCGAGTTGGTCGGCACGATCGGGCTTGTAGTTTCGAATGAGCTTGAGCGCAATTTTGATGTCCTGCTCAGAGATGGAGCTTGAGTATGAACGGCGATCCTTTCCGAAACGATCCGGACGCGCCTCGCCAGACACGCGCGGCCCTCCAGCCTCCCCTTCGCGACCCTGCGCCAAACCTGTAGGTGAGAGCAGAGCGAAAACAGTGACGGTCAGCACAAAATGTATGGGTTTGAGAGACATTGCATGATCGGTGCTTATACGGATTCTCCGGTTCCTGCTTTGGGATATGCGAATAATCTTAGAAGGAATCGATCTGCGCTTCCAGAAGAGACAAATCCTCCTCAAGATCATGAATCATGGGATCATAATAGGGATCGGCCATGGGATCGACATCGACGGCAATGGCAAATTCATCGACACTCGCTGCGACAGCCTGAATTTCAGCGTCAATGGCCTGAACCGGAGAAGGCGGCGCCAACAGTGTATCGAGATTTTGCTTGAGCTCGGCCACAGAGGGAGTTGTTTCAGGGTTCGACGTAATTTCGAATGTAGGATTAAGCCAGATCAGTGAAAGGGTTGCCGCGAGAAATACGGCGGCTGCGATGGCAGCACGCCAAGACGCCGTCCAAGCAGGTGTTACTCTTGCAATCACCGGAGGGTCAAACGTCAGATAATACGAAGTAGCGGAAAAGACTCTATCCGTGAGATCGGCAGGAGGAACGGCATGCAACGCAATGCGAACAGAAGTTTCAAATTCAGAATCGTCTACTTCATTTGTGGCATTGGATGCCAACACATGGGCGGTGGCATTGTGAACTGCGTCGACCAGATCGACGGGCGGAGAGACAGCCAGCGCGCTATGAAGAGATGCGTCAAGAGAAACAAGTTCTGAATCTTCAAATGGGGTTGCCACCAGATGCTCGACGGTGGCATTGAAGAGTTGCCGCGCGATCCGGGCGGAGGTATGCGGATTAACATTAAGACGCAAGGCCTCTGCCAACTGCTGATCGAGCCGAGCGAGTTCCGGGGGAAGCGAGTTGTTAGATGCTTGAGCGTTCATGGTTCTGTCTCAGGCCTGTTCCTGTTTGATATCTTCGATTATTTTCTTGAGTTTCTTGAGCGCCCGGTGTCCTCTTGCCAAGACCGTACCGAGCGGTTCATCCAACGATTCCGCAATCTGTGCGAAGCTAAGTTCGGCGGTGTATCTCATGTAAAGAATCTTCTGATCAGCATCGGGAAGTTGCTTGACGGCTTGTCTCAACTGGTCGTGTTCCTCTGTCTGTTGAAGTTGATCAAACGGTGTTTGCTGATCGTGACTGTGCCCTATTGATTCAGGCGGCGTGGAGTTCAGATCAACGGTTGATGCGTGACGCTTTTTTCTTCTCATCTCATCGCGAAGCGTGTTCATTGCGATTCGAAACAGCCATGGTTCAAATCGCCCCTGTTCGCGATATTCCGAAAGCTTGGTGACGACCTTTACGAAAGTGGCCTGAGTGATCTCCTGTGCAAGTTCTCCGTTGGCACATTGCCGGTAGAGTAGGCCGAACACTCTGCCGGAGTATGTCTGAATGAGTGAACGCCAAGCGTCCTGATCGCCTGCGGCGGCGTTTTGAAGGATTTCGTCGAGAGCTTCACTCATGTTGTTACAACTGACTAACGAGGAATAGGGGCCGGGTATTGCAACAAACGCATGTTATGCCCAATTAACGACTTACGGAAATTCTACAAACGGGCACGGATGGGGTTTTCGTTTGAAACACCACGGATTATCGGCGAAGTTGCACTTCATTGATACGTATAGTGAGCAATGAGCGACATTGGCCGTTAAGGAGTAGTAGTTTTTTCCAGACACAGGCGGTTCAGGCAGAAACGGACAATCAAGCAACGCAGCGGGCTGTTCAGAAAGGGGTACTTCCATGTACGACATGCCCGAATTCCTGGTTTTTCTGATTCTGGTCTACGTGATCGCCATGCCTCTGGTAGCAATTAGGAATTGCGGTTGCGAAAGGGAAGCAAATAATGGAGATTGAGCGACGGCTATCTGACTTGAGCAAGGAATTGAAGGATTTCTTGATTGATAAGATGGCGAAAAAGACATCGAACGTTCTATCGCCTTTGGAGGCATATCCCGAATCAAAACAGGAAACGATTACGAATCGAGAGATTAGCCAAGAGGAACCGAGTACATCAGGCATAGAGAAAAAAGTAGATATTGAAGAGGTTGAGAATGCTTGGGAACCAAGCGAGACAGACCAGACGGCGCGACAACCGCCAATGTATGAAACGCAGGATGAAGTGGGGCAATGGGTACCGATCGATCTGAGTGAAGTGAGAGTTGAAGGGGAGGCGGTCAATACGGCGGACACTAAAGATTCACGGAATGGGCAACCGGCCACGATTGATGGCGTTTGGGAAGCCTCTATGGCTGAGAGTTTTCTCGACAAGGAGGAAACATCGACCGCTGAATCCGATTTGACTCGAAAAACATCCACCGTCGAGGGTGGATTTGAAAAACTCTTAACGACTCGCGTCATTGTTTGGGCGGCGGCGGTGGCGATGACAATTGGCGGACTGTTATTCGTCCGACACATGGCGGAACGTGGGATGCTGGGTCCTCTGGCGCGCGTGTGGCCGCCTGGTATCGGGGGACTGGTGATGGTGGCACTTTCGGAGTGGTGGAGAAACAGACAGGGGCGGATTAGTCAGGCGTTGTGTGGAGCGGGGGTGGCGATCATGTTTGGCGCGATTTTGGCTGCTTCACCGATGGTCCACAGATTCTTAGAAGACCGGTCTGCGCTCAGTATGCTGGCAGGCATGACGGTACTAGCGATTGTGCTTAGCCTGAGACACGGAATGCCGGTCGGTTTGTTGGGGCTGGCGGGCGGGTTTATCGCGCCAGCCATGATCATTAAGACGGGGCCAGCGGCGGGACAGGCTCTTGGATACCTGTTCCTGCTGCAGTTAGGAATGGCCTTAAATTGCACGAATCAGGAGAGAGTGGTGGTGGATGAGGCTGGTCGCGGTGGCGGGTGGATATTTGGGCAGCAATCTGGCCGGTGAGCCTTATGCAGGCTGGAGAAGGCGCTTGGATCGGTATCTTTGTGCTGGCGTCGATGGGGAGCGTGGTCTTGGGAAGTTTGCTTGAAAACGCACGAAGAAACCTGAAAAACGGGGAGGATGAAACGTGGAATGATGACCGATTCAAGGCTCGCCGCGTACTAGAGTGGTTGGGGTTGGGCGGAGGTGTAATTCTACTTGCAACAACCGGCGGGATGTCGGGATTCACTTGGTTTCTTTGGGCATATATGGGCTTGTTAGGATTGGGAGGGCTTGTTTTGGGCCGCCTTCATGAGCGGTATATTGGATTGTCCATCCTCAGCGCCATTGCAACGTTGGCCATGCTATGGACATGGGATATAGGACACACGAACGGTGATATCACAACGTTTTGCTGGGTTACAGGTGTAATGGGCGTACTCTATGATGTAGTGTGTTACTTGAATGGAATGCAAAAAGTCCAATTGCATCTGGTTTGGATTGGGACGTGCCGCCTGGCTGGACTCGCATTCTTCTGGACAGGTTACGTCAAGACGATATTCGAAAACACTTACTGGATCTGGTGGTTGGTTGGAGGTGGAACTGCAGGACTCTATGCCGCGATCGCTGCGCTCGTTGTGCGAAAACGGGAATCGGGAAATACGTGGGGCAAAGGCAGTGAGATGCTGGTAAGCGCTGCTGGTTCGCTTCTAATAGGAACGGTATTGATTGAACTGGACAATCAATGGATCACCATCGCATGGGCGGGCATCGCAGGCGCGATTGCCATTTGTGGTAAGTGTTTCGGTATGAACCGCCTGCTGGATACGGCCATGGGCATTAGGATTGCGGCAACGATTCGGCTCGTTCTGAACCCAGCGATAATCTATTACCCAACAGACGGCAACTTCATCTGGAACTGGATGATCTATACGTATCCGACCTTGATCGGCTCAATGGTCCTTTACGGCCGGCTATGCAGAAAACAAAACCGGTGGGATCGAGTCGGGACGTTCGACGCACTGGCGGTGATGTTGAGTTTTGCGATGGTCACGCTACTGGCTCGATATGGATTTACCGGTGAAGGATTCGGCTTAATCGGGGAGATCACATCCGCGATCGGCCTGCTGGAGATAGGAACCTACATCAACGTCTGGCTGGGGTTGGCAACTGTGATGCTGGGGTTTGGATGGAAAAAGGACTTAGAGTCCCTTCGTTTCGGCGGCGTGGCCGCTCTATGGCTAGGGCTGGCAGGATCCGTCCTCGGACTGTGTCTGGCAATGAACCCTCTCTGGTACAGCAGCAATGTGGGTGAAATGAAGATTGTCAATTGATTGCTCTATCTGTACGGTTCACCGTGCGTTTTTCTGTTAGCCTGCAGTCTATTCTGTAAGGAGATGCAAGGCGGATCTGTTGCTGTTCGTAGCATGAAACGGTTTGCGGGCATCGGTGCTCTTGTTATGTCGTTCGGCCTGGTAACGCTAGAGGTTCGACAATTATTTGCAGGTCCATTCCTCAATATCGGCGAGTTCACCCATGCGGAGTGGTACGCCTATTCCGCCGCATGGATACTTTTTGCAGCGCTCCTACTGGTCATCGGCATTTGTACAAAGGGAAAGGTCATACGCTGGGCCAGTCTTTCGGTCATGATGGTCGCGGTGATTAAGGTCTTTCTCCTCGACAGTGGCCACCTGGAAGGGTTCTGGCGGGTTGCCAGTTATTTCGGGCTTGGTGTCAGCCTTTTGGCCCTTGCGTATGTCTATCAAAGATATGTGTTTGCCCAGATTTCGGACGTTGACTCAACGCAGCAGGTTGAAAGTCGTACGAAGACATCTGAGGATTCCCAGGCATCCGATTGATACGCGCGTTCATCTTCCATTCTTTGATTTGATGTACGCCTTCAAACGATTAATCCGCTCATCAAAGGGCGGGTGCGATGTAAAGTAATTCCAAAACGAAGGCGTTGAATCTTCCCGGGCAAGAACCTGAAGACGACGAAGTAAAGACGGGCCTGCCATCGGATTGAATCCCGATGACTGCGGCAATCGCGCCCCAAATTTATCAGCCATGAATTCTGCATCATGCGAATAGGCCGACTGAATAACTTTGGTCCCCGCGGATCTTATCCATTGCGTAGCCAAGCCCGCTATTGGAATCTTCCGAATGGATGCAGCCAATGCTTTGTCATTCATCAATCGGTTCATGGGGTCCTGCTTAATCACATGACCCATTTCATGCGCAAGAACGAATGCCAACTCGTCGCAATAATTATCGATTAATCGGCAAAGCGACCTAGTTATAAAGATATGCCCCCCCGGCAAGGCAAAAGCGTTCGGATCCCCATTCTCGACAACACAAAAATTAAACTGAAGCGACTTATTCTTGACGCATCCGACCAGACGACACCCAATTGTACCCACAAGATCATTGACTTCCGGATCCCGACAATTCCCCATCTCCGACGTCATTGCAACCGCTAAGTCTTTTCCCACGGCCTGTTCCGCCTTGAGAATATCCTCTTCAGACCCTGTGGCCGACTGTAGGAGCCAGTTAGCCTTCCGCAAGGTTTTTCCAGTGAATTCGCCAAGTTTTCTGAAGATTGGGGGCAAGCGTAATCTCCTATGTGTCCAAAATCATAGGACAAAAGTTAAAGCCAATATGCAATATCTTCGATGGGATCGCGTTTTGCTGCTGAACCGCCCGGGAATACGGAAATGGTTTCCGAATCACGGGCCATCATGGGAAATAATCAGAAAAGAGGAATTGATTATGAAGAAGGTACTGATGATGGTATTCGCCGCTGCGTTGTTAGTTGGTTTCAGTGGCCTGAGTGCTAACGCGTACGGCGCGGAAGGTGACAGAAAAGGTAAGAAGGGCGCAGAAGGTAAGCGTAAAGGCGGTGACAAGCGACGCGGACGAAGCCCCGAAGCGCTGATTAAGCGAAAAGATAAGAATGATGACGGCAAGCTCAGCCTGGAAGAGTGGGTCGCCGGCGTCGAAGGTGATCGCGCTACACGCATGAAAGCCATCTTCAAGCGAATCGATAAGAACGGCGATGATTACGTCACCGCTGAAGAACTCAAGGCGGCCTTCAAAGCACGCAAGGGCAAAGGCAAAGGCGGCGAGCGTGGCCCCCGTAAAGGTAAAGGGAAGGGAAAAGGAAAGGACAAGGAATAAGATCCCATCGACAACCCTGTTGATGCTGTAAAGAAGCCCCGACTTCGGTCGGGGTTTTTTAACGCGCAATCGGAGATAGTGGTATTCAGTTTAACGAGCGCCGAGAGAACCATGAATACTGCGCCAACGTACCACTGGACTATGTATCGATGATGCGGACTATCGCTATGCGTACACAACGAACCTACAGGATACATTCAATTTTGAACCAAAACCTCTTTCTCCCATCTGATAATATTAAGAAAAACACCTCGACATAATGTTAGAGGCCTTGGTCTGGTTACAAGAAAACTCTCCCGATCATTGATGGGCGCGCCGGACATTCTCAAAGTAAGTCTTGAGTTCGACGCTGTTAAATCTGGAATCCAATCCTTCAAGTCGGGAGATAATTCGCAAAATCTTCTTCGAAATGGCTTTCTTCTCCGCACCACTGGCAGCTGCGTGCTTTCCACGCTGGACTTCCACAACCAATCGCCAAGTATCCCAGTAAATGTCCTTGAATCGACCCTTATCTAAAGGTACGCCGCGGCGATCTTTGGGTATGTTCTTTTCCAGTTTGATCAAAATCATTGAAGCCACATCCCAGTCCTGTGCACATACGTAGGCTCGAGCGAGGCCATAGACGACATCCAATTTCTTTTGACCTTTGACACCGTCTGCGTAAACCTGGCTTTCCAGTTTCTTGAAGAGTGCTACAGCCTTTTCGCATTGGCCTGAGACGATATACATCTCACCAAGATCATTCTGGAACGGCAAAAGATACTCATTGACCTGTTGCTCATCATCCTTGAATTTCTTCTTCGGCAGTTGTTGCCTGGCCCATTTGAGCACATCATTGGCAAAGTCGATTCCACCGAGCGCGATTTTTTTGGCACGATCGCGAAGCTCTTTCTTATCTTCCTCTAAACGCGCGATTTCAGCATCACGACGCAGGCGGTTAATCGTCTTCCTCGCGCCGGCAAGCATTTGGGCCGCTACAGCTCCGACAAACTTACCGTTCTCAACCCTACGAAGTTTGGCCATTACCTTCTTGGCCGCTTCAGCGTTGTTTGCTTCCTGATTGGACCTGATTTCAATTTGCCACTTGCGAATCATCAGGTTGATGTCCTTGCCGAACCGATCGTCAAAACCGATGAACAATGCAAGGGCGACCTGAGGTTTTCGGGCAATCGTGAGTTCTATCTCCGCCATGTTCAGAATGGCCAATCCCAGCCAACCATTGATCTTTGCCTGATCCGCTCCAACGGTCTTGGCAATCGTCGCCTGCAGAACCGGTTTGGTCTTGGCGTACTCAACACGTAACTGGTTGGCAAACTTGACCTGCTGTGCGCCGCCTTGGGATGCCGCGAGATACAACGCATGGATTACCAGAAATCGACCATGCGTGTACAACTTGGACTTTTCCGAAATTTTGCCGAAGTGCTCCGCGGCTGCGGCATATTCCTGTTTGGTGATACTCAGAAACCCGTAGTTGTAGTAAACATCATCTACAAACGGGTCGAGAGGGAACTTCTCAATAAATACTTTCATGGCCCGCTCGAATGCCGCAGCAATATCCTGATTCGCCGGATTGGCCTTATGCTCCTGCCTGCCGATGTTGACCGCGAATTTACCCGCCTGAATCGCTCGTGCCACCTGCGGGAATTTCTCCGCCAGATCCGTCCAGGCCTTGACCGCATCGACCGTATTTCCGCGACGAAAATTCACCAGCCCCAGCATGTAGTTCGCCTCGACTGCAAGGCCCTGCTGTAACCCCTTGATCGCAACCACCTTTGCCAACTCCGGAACGGCAATATCAAGATAACCTTTTGCTTTCTTCTGAAGGGCCTCTTTGCCCGATCCAACCGCGTCCTTGGCCTTGATATTCAGGGCGTTGGCTTCCAACTCAAGAGCTTTACTCCATGTAATTGCTATGAATGGCTGCGTTCCATCAGGAAATGGAGAAGGTATTTTGTCCAGCGGCGGAGTTAACGCCTCCCGAATCCAAGTCTCCACGGCAGCCTTCTTGACCGGATCCTGAACATTCTTGTCGTTCAATAGATCGATGTAATGAGCCGTGTCATCCGACGCTACATACCGCCGATCGTAACTGAGAATCAGAAGTAAGGTGGACTTGAATAATTGCTCCAACCGCTTCTCACCCTCACGCATCTTTTTGAGTACAGCGATGGCCTGCTCGACTACGACCTTGCGATTGGCCGCGGCGGCCTTGACGGCACTCTCCGCGCGCGTTAACGCAGCCTTCGCTTCCCTGATCTTCAACTCCGCTGCTCGAATGGCCGCGCCGTCCTTTGCCTTCTCGGCCGCTTCCTTTTCCAACTCAGCCGCCTTGAGATTTTCCTCCGCCTTTTTTCTCTGTCGAATAGGACCATCGGCCTGACGCTGCAACGCCTTCGACTTGGCCAAGTATGCCAGAAAGAGATCAAGAGGGGCGAGGCCTTCCATGGCGATGGCTTTATCGAGATTCTTTACCGCCGCCGCAGTCTGACCAATGTTGACCTGTGCTCGTCCCAAAAGAACTATCGTCTTACCCTGCCACACGGGTCCGATTCTCTGATTTTTGGATAGCGTCCGAAGATCTCCGAGCGAATCGGCGATCACCTGCTGCTCGATTCGGCTCAATTCAGTGAGCATTGCACCGTACACACCCACACGCCCGCGAATATAGCGAAAACGAAGTTGGTGGTACATTAACTCAAAATCATCCCAGATGCCCGTGTTGACATACTTCCTCTGAAAATCCCGATCTCTCTGCATCCGACGCCCAATTTTTGAAAAGTCCAATCCCGCCTCGTCAATGACACCCAAGGCCATTCTAACATACTTGTCAAAAGGCTTGCGTTGCGCTTCAAGCTTGGGCATACCAAACTCCACAAATTCGGCAGCATTCTGATAGACATTCGGCAAAAGCTCATCGAGTAGGAAGATCGCAAAGTCCGTCGCCTTCATGGGCTTTTTGTAGTGACGTCGCAGCTCCCTGAGTTTGAGCATCTCCTGATAGGTGCTGATGACGGCCTGGGCGGTTTTTTCTTTGTCCTTAACACCCGCCTTGTCGTATTTAGCTTTGTTGAGTACGAGTTGAATTTCGAGACGCTGGATGGCATCTTTGGGAGGATTCTTCTTGAGGAAATGCTCTAGGAGATTATCCATCTTCATTGCGCGTAATTCATCAATGAATTGCGCATCATCCAGCTTCTTGCGACGTTGCGCCTCGGCTGTATGGCAAAGACCGCCCAAAAGTAAGGCGGTGATCATTGTTAAGAGTAGACCGGTTTTCTTAGGAAGATAATTCATGGGACAACTCATGTAGTTTCAAGCCGGCATGTCGAATTTATCCGTGCAACGAGCCCTAATTGGCCTCGGAAAAATTGATGTTGGAATACTTGGCCCTGACGCAGGCGTTATAAACATTGACCACATGATCCCACCTTACCTGACCATCAGGCTTGATGATAATCGGGTTGTCATGGTCATACGTCGAACCGCGTCGACTCTTCAGCTCCCGGAACAAAGCACGAACGCTCGCAGGCCTTTGAGCGCGACTAATATTTGTAGTAAGCCTAAACCCTGTATTTCCCTCAACCAAAACGTTGATGTTAATGGGCTGTTCCGGCGTGTCTTTATTGGGTGTTCCCTGCCCCAACGGCAAATCGGCGGCCAAGAAGCCCTCGCCCTTGGCGAAACTGGCCGTGAGAATAAAGAAAATCAACAACTGAAAGCAGACATCGAGCATCGACGTAAGGTTCAGATCACGAATACCCTTTGGCGGAACGCGTTTGGTGTGAGACTCGTGATGAACGGTTTCGTCAACAGCAGGCTTAGTGCCAGCCTGTTGTTTTTGAGGAGGGACTTGAGCCATATTATTGCTCCTACATTAATACGAATGAGGCGATGAATGAGTTTGCCGGGCGTAGGCGAAAATTAGTTCCGTTTTTCCATCAGTGTGATAACATTAATCTTTGAAACACCCGCTTGGACAATCGCTTTCATCACGGGCTGCACGTTGACATAGTGAATACGAAAATCACTCCGTAGGTCGACTTCCAGTTTCTTTCCTTCATCGTCCGCAAACTTCTTTTCCTTTTCGATCAGGGCTGTGAGTTTTTCGTATTCGTTCGTTTTGATTCGTGAAATACCCACGCGAAGCTCGCCGACATCGCCACTCTCATCAAACTTACTGGTATCGCTTTGTTTGCGAGGGGGAACAATATTGACGACGATACGCTTGCGTTTACCGGTAATTTCCGCCTGGGGCTCTTCTGGTGCCGGCGGAACGAGCTCGGGAAGTTCAGCGGTGGTGAAGTTGGTCACAAGGATGAAGAAAATGATCAACTGAAACACAATATCCATCATGGATGTCATGTTGAGCTGTATCGGTGAAGGTTCTCTTCGTTTGGTTTTCATGGCGCGTTTCCATCGAAAAGGTAGATGGGAAATTCTTCTTACATCAAGCGACGCAACACGCCGCCGTTGACGAATGCGTCATGCCCGATCAGGAGGGTCTTGGCTTCGGAGGAGCGGCAGGCTGAGGCTTGGGACCGGACGGCTTGGCGCCGCCACCACTTGACGAGCCGCCGGCAGCGGTCTTCTTCGCACCAGGAGCGAACTGGCTAATCAACTCTTCGGATTGCACCATCACCTCGACCATGTTGCCGTCGATCTTGTTTCGAATCAACGCTGCAGCGGCAACCGCCGGAATACCAACGATCAGACCCCAGAACGTAGTGACGAGAGCGGTGGAAATACCATCCGCCAAGTCGGCTGGATTGGGCTGGCCGCCTTTGGTCACGATCACCTGGAACGCCTCGATCATACCGTAAACCGTACCGAACAGACCGATCATCGGACCCACGGCACCTAGAACATTCAAAAGCTCGATAGATCGAACTCGTTTATTACCCAGAAGGTCGGCCTGTTCCTCAATGGCACGCTCCATGGCGGCGTAACCGTTCGAAGCCTGCGAAAGAGTCGCGTGCATGACCTGACCGAAAGTCGTGTCATCCATCTCAGCAAACTCGATGGCATCGCGAAAGCGTTTCTCTTCGAGCAGATCGGCATAATGATCCACCGTGTCGCCAGGCATGATGTTGTCACTTCGATTTGCAAGTGCATACATAATGACCAACGCCATCGTGACCATCGACATGAGGATAAGAATCCACAAGACGATCTTGCCAAGCGCGCTTCCCGACCAGAAGAACATTTTGAACGTGCTCTCTGTGGTGACCGTACCACTACCGTCACCCTGAGCTAACGCAGGACTCGCGAAGAACAGGACGAGGAAAAGGGCGGGCAGGATGACCCAGCACATTTGATTCAATCGTAGACGCATACCGTCTCCTTGGATTTTTACACGGAGGTTAAGGGAAACAAACCAGGTTTTTCGTATTGGGAGTTGCCTGGTGTGGATTCATGGTGGGTTTACTTGATCTTTTTCGCTTTGAGGGCCTCAAGCCGCGCTTTCATGTCTGCGGCGATCGAGGGTTCAGCGGTGATACCGGACGTTCTTAGCCCTCGTTCCCAAATGGTCTTGGCATGCTGAGGCTGCCCAAGAACCATAAAGGTCTTTCCCGCCTCAAGATGCGCCAACACCATCGTCTTCACGCTGGTTCTGGGGAAATGGACCACGACTCGGAGATAAGCAATCGCCGCGTCTTTGTGCTGTTTTAGTGCCGCCAGACAATATCCTTTTTGAAGTAGCAGCTTGGACTGTGACCCCACGCCCGACTGCAAGTCCGCGTTTACCTTTTTCAACGCGTCGGCCGCCTTACCTTCGCTGATCATCTTCAGAATCTGATCCTGATTCGCTTCCGCGGATCGAATCAGAACTCCCGCACCCCGCAATTTGGACTTCAATGGATCATTCTTGGGCGGCGCCAAACCTCTCGCACGACGTGCCAGTGACTTCAGCATTGCGCGAACAGTGGCATCTCCCACTGCCGCAGCTTCGTCTTCGATCTGTTTGGCAACCTGCGCCTGTTGCGCTTCCGTTGCAGGCTTTTTGGTCGGCGCAGCTAACTTCACTAATTCAGACTGACTCACCTGCACAAGGGAAGCAAACCTTGCATATGCTTCGGAAATCTTGTTTGCCCGCTCCAAAGCTACGACCAGCTTGGCGCCATAGATGATTTTCAGGTACTTCTCGGACTCCGTGGCATCCGTATACACCTTCTCATACTGAGCCGCGGCCGTCGCATAATCCTTGGCCTCAAAAGCCTTGTCCCCAGCATCCAGTTGGGGGTATTTTTCCAGCCGAACCGCCTCAATTGACTCAAGGTACACCGAGCGTTCACCGGCCACTGATTCGTAAACCAGCTTACCATCGCGAATGGACTTGATGCGCACCTTGTATTTGACGCCCTTGACAATGATTGTCTGAGCGGCGGCCGACTCGACGAAACAAACCGCCGCAAGCAGCATTACGATAAGAATGACTGGACTGTACCTCATTCGCCTCTCGTCTCTCATCATCTTCCCACTTCCGATGGATCAACAAACTTGTAAGTTCCGCCATGCCCTTTGGCGATGTCACGTAGCGTGTTAAGCGGATCCGGGTAAAGAAACTGAATCGTGTTAATTTTGGCTTTACGTCCTTTAACACCGGGCGTATTCAGTTTTGCAACCGTATCAAGCAGTTCATTACGATTGACTTCATACTTGCCGCGACCCGTAATGTTATCAGAAAGTATAAACATCAACTGAGGACGCGGCTGCAACTGCAACGCTGACTTGATGGCCTCAACGGGGTTCGTCTGACCTCGTGGGACAATGTCATCCCCATCAAGCCAGTGCATGACCGCTTGTTTGTTAGCATCCGTCAACGTAATCCATGAATTTCGATTTCCTCCAACCGGACAACGCAACGCTGCCCCATTTTGGAAGAAATAGATTTGCGTACGCTGTGGCTCGCGCATCCCCCGCAGCGTGTTCTTTAACTCCGCAATCACAAAAGGCATGGTATCGATCAATGAGCCTGAGGCGTCCACCACAAACACAATGTCATTCGCATTGCCTCCCGTACCATAAAAGTTCGCACCGATCCCGCCGCCCTTGCCGTTGTTAGCGCCATATGGCGCTAACTTACCTCCGCCCCCACCGCCGCTATTTCCTATCAACGCCTGGGTTGTATCCAGTTCGCTCTTCTTATTATTAGGTGTCTCAGTCTCACTGGTATTCTCAGCCTCAACTTTCTGTTTATTCTGCTGTTTTTGCTGTTCCTTGTCCTGCGATTCAGCAAGTGAACCACCGGGGTTCTGGCTCAGTTTTGCGACAGGGATAATGTCCTCCGGATCCTTCTCCGGGACTTTCCAGATTTTCCAGATCAGGAACATTGCCAATACCATTACGGCCACGTGCGCCAAGAGTGAAATCATCCAAGGCATAACGACCTTCATGACATCGTTCACCTCACCCACTACCCCTTCATCTTCCTCATCGTCAAATTCATCCTCATCATCAATATCCGGGGCCGTCGAACTACTTGGAGCAGGCTTGGAGGAAGAAGGGCGCGGGGGATTACCAGGACCGGGTTGATCTGCAAAGAGCCAAAACCACATAATGTAGACCTCCTGTACGGGTCGCCGAGCGACGCGGGTGACGCGCCAAAAGCAGATTTCGACCTAATCCATGCCCACCATTTCCATTCAAGGCGATATTGAACGAAATATGGGTGCAAAAGTCAAGTTCTGCGTTATTTTGCGGCGCGGATTTACGTTTTATACGCCGGACGATCGTTTCACGTGCAAGATCGATCCTGTCCGACGCCTCGGCCACGTCATTTTACAATGATCGGCCGAATTTTCCCACATTTTTGTGGGCAGGCGGGCAAGATATACGGCTCATCGATTTCAAATTCAAGCGAGATCAGAATCACCGACCGTAAGGGCAACCCCCTTTGATGGGTACTAACCCGTCGTGTTTCGATCGTCCAATACGGGCTTAACTCCAAGGGAATTTCGTGGAAATTCCGGGAGATGATGGTTTGGACGCGTGAACACAAGGTTGGTTCCGGTTTGGATCACGATATTTTTTACAATTTGATCCAAAAATAGGACGGGGTCGGACGTACCTGGCACTGACTGTTTACGTCAGGCCAATAAGTCGTTCACCAGGCCTGCGCTGTCGGCAAACCGGCCTCTCTTAACCCCCATCGCCTTTGCCTGTGTAAGCCAGAGATTCGCCAAAGGCGTCTTATCCCGACAATGCAAGTGCCCGAGGCTTTTTAACCGCCCTCCGCCCCCGCCCGCTACGACTATCGGCAGATCGTTATATTGATGCGTCGCTCCGTCGCCCAGACCTGAACCGTAGGTAAAAATGGTATTGTCCAACAGTGATGTCCCATTCGACTCCTTGATTCCGTCCATCTTTTCCAGCAGATATGCGAATTGCTGCATATGAAAACGGTCTACCTTGAGCAAATTCTTCGTGTGCTTCTTCTGATTGTGGGACATGCCGTGATGACTCATAGGTTTCTTGAACAAACCGTCAAACATATAGGGTGTATCCCATCGCTCTGGACCGACCATAAACGTTGCCACATTCGTCAAGCCAGTCTGTAGAGCAACGACCATTAGATCGCCCATGAGCCGAATATACTCTCCTCGCGGCAGACGAGCGGCGACCGGCTCCTTAAAAGGCACCTTCGCAATGGAGCTTTTGACCTTCTCCATCCTGTCCATTCGCTGCTCGATTGCGCGAATAGCTTCAAAATACTCCGCAAACTTTTTCTGATCATCCGAGCCCAACTCGCGCCTTAATGACCGGGCGTCTTCAAGAACGAGGTCCGTAATGTTCCGGAATTTCTTGTCTTCCTTCGTGCTGAACAACCTTCGATACGCTTTGCGCGGATCGCGCATCGATGGCGCCACATGCCCGGTTCCGTACCAAGAAACATTGTCAAAGTGAATAGACTCTTTGTTATCCCGATGACTGTTGCAACTGAACTCCAGCGTGCGGAATGGGGAATCCTTACCCACGTAATCCGCTACGATGTGATCCAACGTCCTATCCAGAGGCCATGCGGAATTTCTTATGGAATACGGTGCGGCACTGCTCAAAAAGCACGATGCACACTGAGAATGGACATCTACACCATTCTGATAGGTCCGGTCCATACCGGTGATGAGCGTGACCTTGTTTTTCATCTTCACCAACGGCTTGAGCGTCGGCGTCAGATTCAATGGCTGAGGCCCCAGCTTCAATTTCGCACCCTCAACCGCAGGCGTCGACGGACCCTGAAAAGCCGGAATCGGTACTTTCTCTTCCTTTGGAAAGAAACCGCTACGCACGACGCCGATCGGCACATAGAAGAACGCCAGTCGCTGTGCAGGGGAGGTGGCAGCAACGACTTCCGCTGGAGCCGCGAGACTTTCAAGATTCGGCAACGCGAGCATCGCGCCTCCTGCCCCCTGTAAAAACATACGTCTCGAAAAGGCCTTCATTACTCGCTTTCCTTCCTGGGATTGTACTTATGCAAGAATGGCCGGCTCAAAATTACATACTTGATCATTGGCCGCATCCGGTACTTTGCGGCAATTGTCCTACGCACAATCTTGGCGACCGCAGGATCATCCGCCGGCTCTAACTCACGCCCCAGAGCGTAAGATAGCAGATGTTTAGCAAAGGCCCGGGTAAATCGGTCTTTCTCAGCAAGAATCGCGTTTTTGAACTCCACAGGCGTAGAAAATTTATGCTTATTGAAGAGAACACCCCCTGAATCGACCTTTCTCCCGTTTTCGTACCGATCGCGCCACACACCCGTCGGACCATAATTTTCCAAAGCAAACCCCAGTGGATCGATTTTCGCATGGCATCCCCGGCAATCCTCACGTTTGCGATGCAATTCAAGCCTCTCTCGAAGGGTCATTTTTGCCGAATCGGGCGTATTGGCTTCAGGCAAAGGCGGAACATCCGCTGGGGGAGGTTTCGGTGGGTTATTAAATATCACCGTCGAAATCCACGCCCCGCGCGTTATCGGTTTTGTACGGCCAGGGCCGGATGTCATTGTCATTACCGCTGCATTGGTAATCACACCCCCCTGCCGTCGATCCTTGATCGGCACGCGACGAAACGGAATCACCACCGGCGAACCGGAGTTGCCGCGTCCCTTGGCAAACCAGGTTTCCAGCAATCTACTTCGATAGGTAAATTTCGGATCAATCAGCTCGATAATCGAACGATTTTCAACGTAAATCGTTTCGAAAACCAACAACGGTTCGAGAGCCATGTGCATGCTGGCCATGTATTTACCAAAATAAAACCCCTTGAACCGCTTTCGGTTCGGCAGGGATGAGATAATCCGGTCCAGTTGAAGCCACTGGGTGGGGAAATTGTCACAGAAACGCTTCATCCGACGGTCATTCAACATACGATCTAACTGCCCATTCAGCACTTTCGGGTCGCGCAGCTTTCTTTCAGCGGCGAGTTTTAACAAGGTCTGATCCGGAATACTTCCCCACAGAAAAAACGATAAGCGCGAGGCCAACTCAAAATCATCCAGTTGCTCCACCTTTGCAGTCACTCCCGCCTGATCGAAAAGGTATAGAAAACGCGGTGACGCCAAAACTCCTGACACTGCGGTTTTCATGCTTTCCGTAAAGGATTCGCCAGACTTGATCTGTGATAGGACGAAATCCACATAACGCTCAAGCGTGGTCTCGTTCACTATCCGTCGAAACGCACGTGTAAGGAACAGTCTTAGCCGCCGCCTAACCACCGCCTCTATCTTTTCATCGTCCTTTGGCTGCGCAAACAAAACGCCCCATTTTCCACACGTCTTCGGTCCAAAATCACGGCTATCCACTATCGAACGGCTGAGCTTGAGAAAGGCCTCCATCAAATAAGGCGACATTGAAAGATGATCACCCCGATTGTCAAAACCGTGTTCCGCTCTTAGATCCTGTGGAAACGGTCCCACCCCTGCAAGCCGACGTTCAATCAATTGCGATTTCCCCAACGGACGATTCCCAACCCTTAACGTTCCAGGCATCTTCCCGATATCCGGACGAAAATAATTGCCGTATTCCCGCATGATGCTCTCGGGCAAGGGGAAAATCGTTACCTTCATATCCAAGAGATCACCCACCGCGTTGCTGTACTGAAACCGATTCATCCGTCGAATGGGCGTGCGCGGAATTGCTTTCTGTGCGTCGACTGCGGCGTGGAGCATCGTGCGAAGCCCCAAAACCAGCTTCTTTCGCCTGGAATCCTCCAGAGGCCTTTCCTTCTCCGGTGGCATGTCGCCGAAATCCAATGCCTCGATTAATTTCTTCATGAGTTTTGGACTTCGAGATAGATCTTCCCCACTCTTAATCTTCGAAAGATCAACCTTCCCCTTTACTTTGCCCTTTTCGCCATGACACTTAATGCAGTTTTGGATAAAGGTTGGTCTGAGTAAGTCATCAAATGTATTTTCAGCCAAAGCATGATAGCCAACCAGATAGAGGAACAAAGGTAAGGTCCGCCAAGGCCATCTCGTGTGGCCTTTCAAACGGCGCCGGTTGGAAGAGCGTTTCTCCTGGCAAACTGACCTTATCAGCCTCCGCATTACCAAAAAACCTCGTTATTGACCCTTGTGAGACCTGAAAGAAACGCATTCCGGCCGAAAAGGTGGATATATGTGAGCTTATCTTATGATACCACCCATTGATAACCCCAACAAACGTTTTTCCCTTGCACTAGGGAACCCTTGATATGTGTTCGATCCCGAAAGGCATAATCGACGGGATTGTAAGACGCACGTGCCGCCGCTTTATTTTATTGCCCGATACGTGTACGATCCGGGCGGACAAACCTGCTGGAGCTTTCTTGCATGCCACTCGACCATCCACGAAATACCACTAGAGAGAGAAGACTGACCACCTTCTCATTGCGACTGTTCGTTGGCCTAGTCGGCATACTCTCGTTGACCGGTTGCGTGTCCATGAAACCAAGCCTTCCCAAGCTTCCAAAAGTTCTTCAGAAACCCGAAACCGAGGTCGCGCGCGTTGATCTTGTCGAACGCAGCAATGAGGCATCTCGGTACTTCGTTACCGTGATCCTCAAAAATCCCAACGACTATCCGCTCCCGCTGACACATGCTTCATATTCTCTTAAGGTGGCGGGCGGCATGTATGCGGGCGACACGGTCCCCAACGCCACACTCCCCGCCAATGGTACGGTAAGCGTTCAGTTTTCAGCCGCCGTCCCGGGTGGCGGCGAGGGTGCGTATGACACGAGCGGCTCGATCCAAATTGTCCCGCCAGGCAAAATACGTGAGTTGATGTACGAGTTGGGCGTGCCCATTCCCCGTGTCGGGTTCAGCGGAACCGGCAATATTGTTACCGCGCTTAAACCCAAAAAAGAGTCCACCAAAATCGCTGGAAAGAATAATACCGATAAGACAAACGACGATGCTAAGTCGCCCTCCAACTAATCGTCCCCCCGGAGGTTCAACTGACCGCGCAGAAAGTCCAACGCCAACCCGGAATGACGTGTCTTTACAGAAGCAATCACTTCACCTATCTCCAGATACTTCCAATCGCCAATGTGACATCGTCATGTTTGACCTTGGAGGTGTATTGATCCGTATTGTCAGTGGCGTATCGGAAGCTTGCGAGGCGGCAGGTATTGAGGTCAGGAGTGATCCTTTATCCGGCAAGTCTGCAAGAGAGTTGGTCGCGGCGAGCAACGCCTTGGAAGTTGGAGAAATCGAAGTAGACGACTTTGTGAATCTAATGGCAAAGCGAACGGATTTCTCCATTGCCGAAGTAAGACGGATCGTTGATGTATGGTGTCTGGACATGCAGGATGGGGCGGAGGAACTGCTTGTCAACCTTGAGAACGCGGGTATTCAGGCCGGATGTTTGTCCAACACAAACGCACGACACTGGGAGTTTTTAGATAATCAGGCAGGTGCCTTTGCCCCTTTGCAGCGATTGGACTTTCGTTATGCCAGCCATCTGATCGGCGCGCGAAAACCCGATGATCGCCCTTATCAATATGTCGAGGAACAGACGGGGTTAAGCGGGAATGCGATTCTGTTCTTTGATGACAAGCAGGAGAACCTCGACGCCGCCGCCCGGCGCGGCTGGCGGGTGGCACACGTCCATCAGGATTTTGATAAAGCAGGCACGGCCGTCGAGCAGATTCGCAAGTCCCTAATTATGCACGGAATTGAGATCACCTAGCCTAACCGGACATGCAATTAGGGATTATGTGTTACCTATTGGGTATGATGCGTCTTTCCCAAAATATGGATGAAGGTTAGCCCAATCATGACCACAATGACGAGCGATGGATCGATCACCACCGTTGGCGCCAAACGCGTGTGGCGCGTCGAAGTTCACCCGAAAAACGCAAGTGATGATCCGGTTGGCGCATCGGTAAAACACGAAGCAGAGGAATTGGGTGTTTGCGAAGGACTGACGGAAGTTAGGTCAGCATCCGTTTACCTCATACAGACAAGTTCGGATCAGGACACGATTGATCGCATCGCATCAGAATTGTTGACAGATCCGATTTGCGAGAGGTATCGACTGGGATCGACACCGCGTGAAGAAGAAGCAGCGATGGTCGAAGTCCACTTCCTGCCCGGTGTGACAGATCAGGTGGCGGATTCAACCGAGGGAGCAATACGGGAGATGCTGGGTAACGACAGCGACTGTGTCGTCCGAACAGGCAAACGCTATGACCTGTTCGGCGTCGAGCAGAATGAAGCCGTCGCGTTTGCTAAGAGGGCACTCGCCAATAGCGTCATTCAGTCCATTAGCGGGTTACCCGAGTGGCCGCAGAGTTTTGTTGAGGGACATCCATACGAGTTTCACCTGACCCATGTGCCGATTCGAGATCTGGATGATGCCGGCCTGGAACGTATGTCCCGCGAAAGTCATCTGTTTTTGAGCCTTGAGGAAATGCAGGCTGTAAAGAGTTATTACCTGGAGGCGGGTCGTGAACCGACGGATGTGGAGTTGGAAACGCTTGCCCAGACTTGGTCCGAGCACTGCGTGCATAAGACACTCAAGTCAAAAGTAAGTTATCGTGAATCAGGTGACGTATCGCCGTGCGCCAAAGACTGGGCCAATCGGCCAGGCCACAGCCTGGGAGAAAACGGCGAGTTGTTGATTGACAATATCCTTAAATCAACCATCGCCGCCGCCACCCATGAGCTAAGGCAAGAGGGCGTGGACTGGTGTATTAGCGTATTCGTCGACAACGCGGGGATTATCGCATTTGACGAAGCGGACGCCGTGACGTTTAAGGTCGAGACTCACAATCGACCTAGTGCCATTGAGCCTTACGGCGGAGCCGCGACCGGCATCGGTGGTTGTATCCGCGATACGATGGGAACCGGCTTGAGTGCCAAACCCATTGCCAATACGGATGTATTTGCCGTTGCTGATCCGGACTATCCGGTTAACGATCTGCCCAGCGGCGTTCTCCATCCGCGTCGCATACTGAAACAGGTGGTGGCAGGCGTTCGAGACTACGGCAACCAAATGGGGATTCCCACGGTGAACGGCAGTGTCTGGTTCGACAACCGCTATCTGGGTAACCCGCTCGTATTTGCCGGATCGGTTGGGCTGATCCCTAACGACCTTTGTTTTGGTGAAGCGCAAGCAGGTGATCGCATCTTGGCCATCGGGGGCCGTACGGGCAGGGATGGAATTCATGGGGCAACGTTCAGCTCTGCGGAGTTAACGGAAACCCACGCCGACGAATTTTCACACGCGGTACAGATCGGCAATCCAATCATGGAAAAGAAAGCACTGGATGTGATCCTGCAGGCTCGCGACTACGAAGAGGGTTGCTTGTACAGTGCCATCACTGATTGTGGAGCAGGCGGCTTTAGCAGTGCCATCGGCGAGATGGGAGAAGAGGTTGGGGCATGCGTGGAATTGGATCGGGCACCGTTGAAGTATGATGGTTTGAGTTATACCGAGATATGGATCAGCGAGGCACAGGAGCGCATGGTACTGGCCGCACCCGCTGCGAATGTAGACCAAATTCGTGACATCTGCGAAGCAGAGGATGTTGAAGTCAGTGATCTGGGCGAATTCGGGACAGAGAATCGAGAGTTAGTACTGAAATACGGGGGAAAGGAGGTCGGTCGACTTGGAATGGGCCTCCTGCACGATGGTATCCCTCAACCCACGCGGGAGGCGATGTTTAGAGGGGTCGCAGCCCAAGGTGAAAACGACGCCGTGATTTCCGGAACGGGATCTGTATCCGGGGAGAACATCGAAGCTGTTCTCAAAGCGCTAGTCCGCCATCCCAATGTCGCATCCAAACATTGGATTATTCGGCAATACGACCATGAAGTTCAGGGTGGATCGGTGATCAAGCCATTGGTTGGTCCCGGTCATGATGGTCCGAGTGACGCAGCCGTCCTTCGCCCCAAGTTGGATAGTGATCGTGGAATCGCATTGTCGAATGGTTTGGCGACGAATCTGGGGGATGCCGATCCGTATTGGATGACACTGGCTGCGATTGATGAGGCAGTACGTAATGCGGTATGCGTAGGAGCGCGGCCCGACCGAGTGGCCGTACTGGATAATTTCTGTTGGGCCAAATGTGATCGACCGGAAAACCTCGGCGGCTTGGTCCGAGCGGCTGAAGCGTGTTACGACGGAGCTAAAGCGTACCGTACGCCTTTCATCTCTGGAAAGGACTCACTAAACAATGAGTTTACCATGGAGGATGGAACAGTCATTGCAATTCCACCAACGTTGCTGATCAGCGCGATTGGGATTGTGGATGATGTGACCAAATGCGTCACGATGGATAGCAAGGCAGAAGGTAATCTCCTGATACAAGTTGGCGTCACACGCAGCGCGATGGGCGGATCACATTTCCATTCAGTCACAAACGGGCCTGCAAACGGAGACATCCCAAGAGTGGACATCACCAACGCTCCAGAAGTATTGGCTGAGGTAGCAAGGTTAATTGCGGAAGGTGTCGTGCGATCAGCCCATGACTGCAGCGAAGGCGGCATGTTGGTCGCGGCTGCGGAGATGGCGTTTTCGGGCGGATTAGGACTGAACATCAATATCCATGGCGTTCCGCGCAATGGTGAGCTTGGCGTGACTGAAGCCTGTTTCGCCGAAACACCGACCCGAATCCTTTTAGAAGTGGAAGCAGCCCATTTCGACAGCGTTGCGCGTTCTTTGCGTGGGGCAGGTGTGCCGTTTGGCCAAATAGGAACGTTCACGGATAGCGGTCGTTTATATGTAAGGCACGATGAGGGAGGTAAGCTGGCTGACATATGTCTAAGAGAAGTTAAGGATGCATGGCTTGCCCCACTGGATTGGTAGCCCATGTGATCTGGTCGTTTCAGTTCTCTATTAACACATGTGATACGCGGAAGGCGTTTTCTTCTCTCGACGAGGGTGTGTATACTGCAAAGCCATGAAGCCAAAAACTCTGATCATGCGGACAGCGGGAACGAATGCAGACGTAGAGCTTGCTCACGCTTTTGAGGTAGCGGGTGCTGATACCGAGTTCGTTCATCTGAACCGGTTAATCAAAAACCCCGCACATTTAGGTGAATTTGATCTTCTCGGCGTACCCGGCGGTTTCAGTTATGGCGATGATATTTCTGCGGGCCGGATTTACGCCACGCGCGTTCGGCACCGCCTGTATGGAGCTTTGCGAGAGTTCGTTTTGGCCGGAAAACCCGTCATTGGTATCTGCAACGGATTCCAATTGCTGGTTAAGACGGGATTACTCCCGGGCTTTGAATTGCCACAGGACACAGCCCCTGCCCAGTTGGCAACGCTCACAGACAACACGATCCCACAGTACGTCGATCGCTGGGTAGGCATTAGAACGCCTGAACAGACACCCTGCATATGGACAAAGGGTCTTGATGAATTCGATCTTCCGATAGCTCACGGCGAAGGCCGATTTGTGTCGACTCCAGACGTTTTGGCCCGG
Source organism: Phycisphaeraceae bacterium (assembly GCA_028284925.1). GTDB lineage: Bacteria > Planctomycetota > Phycisphaerae > Phycisphaerales > Zrk34 > JANQQT01. The sequence goes on from JANQQT010000020.1 coordinate 49,383, forward strand.
CTGAATGAGCTTGGGCAAATCGCAATTCGATATACGAGTAACCCAAACGGATCGATGGAGGATGTCGCGGGAATATGTGATCCAACAGGTCTCGTATTTGGGCTAATGCCCCACCCTGAGCGCTATGTGACACACGAAAATCATCCGTGCGCCACACGAGATGGAATGGGTGGGGAAATGCCCGCGGGTCTGGCGATGTTTATCAATGCTGTGGAGTACGCTACCGTGGGAAAGCGTGAACAGGCGAAGGTCGTGATCGAGGCTGTCGATGGCGGCGAGTTGGATCAACCCATGACAGAGGGCATCACAAGCTACAACCGATAGCGTTGGAGAGGAGGCTTATGTTTTCTCCCGAGATTCAACGCGTAATCGATCGTGTTGATCGGTTGCGAAATGAGGTAGACGACCACTGGCAGATACCGGCAGAAGAGGGGCGACTGCTTGCACAGCTTGTTCGTTTGGCCGGAAGCAAAAGTATCTGCGAGATTGGGACAAGTTACGGGTTTTCGACTTTACACCTTGCAGCCGCGGCGGCGAGACATGAGGGTGTCGTTCATACCTTCGACATCGATGACCGTAAAGTCGTTGCAGCACGCGAATACGTCCAAGATGCGGGATTGGGAAAGTTTGTATTTTTTCATTGCGGAAGGGCGCAGGATCTGATTGGAAGCATCGAACTCAACGCCCCGTTCGACTTCGTATTCATCGATGCGTGGAAGAGTGAATCAGAAACCTACCTGGATGCCGTGCTGCAACGAATCGGTAAACGATGTGTCCTGGTCACGGACAACACGGACACACACGCGGACCAGTTAAATGACTTTGTGAAGCGATTACGAAATCTGGAGGGAGCGATAAGTTGTAACATCTCAGTTGGAAACGGTATTGAATTAACGATATTGGACGGCGTGGTATGAGCGATAACGATCCTAAGACAGCTAACGTCATGGCGGGGATACCGGCGACCAACTTCAATCTTTATCATCGGATTCGATTCAGTGTGGGTGACCCGGCGGCTTTAATTGAAACAACTGGGGAGAGCGGAGTACCGCAAACTCTTCTGATTCTGAGAGATATTGAAATGGACCGCGCGAGAATGTTCGCGCGGGCGGACGAAGTGAAATGTCCAAAAGACTATGAGCCTGAAGGCGGATTGAGCGGCGATCGTGAAACCGCGACGGCACAGGCTGTGGGTGAGTATTTAAGACGGATAGGCATACAGCGTGTTATTGCAGACCGTACATTACCGTTGATATTCGCTGACGCGATACAGAATGTGGGTGTCGAGGTCTTCTGTGATCTCGAGAAGGGCGTGCGTGAGCGTCGAGCCAAGGATGAGCAGGAAATCGGCTGGTTACGTCAAGCACAGGAAATGACAGAGGAAGTCATGCGAATGGCTTGCGAGCGTGTGGCTTGCGCCGATGCCGATAAGAATGGTATTCTGACGGTTGGGGGAGAGATATTAACAAGCGAAGGAATACGAAGTAAGATCGATGTATACCTGATGAAGCGGGGATATGGCAATCCGGAAAGTATCGTGGCGGGTGGCGCGCAAGGGGGTGACTGCCATGAACACGGTAGTGGCGCACTCCGAACCGGCGAACCAGTCATCATAGACATATTCCCGGTGAATCGTGAGACTAAATACAATGGTGACTGTACACGCACCGTGGTGCATGGAGACGTCAGCGAAGAAATTGCCCGAAGACATGAAGCAGTCATCACCGCAAAAACAGCAGCGATCGAAGCGATTCGAGCCGATGTAAGTGGTGAAGAAGTTCATTCCGCAACTGCAAGTGTGATCGGTGAATACGGATACTCAATGGGCATTGAGGAATGGGAAAAGGATGAGACACGAGCCGGTATGCCACATGGCACGGGGCACGGAATCGGGCTGGAAGTCCATGAACCTCCCTTCCTGGACAAGAAGGGGACGATTCTGGTGACGGGTGATGTCTTGACTGTGGAACCCGGAGTTTATTGCAAGCAATTGGGCGGTGTGCGCATTGAGGACATGGTCGTCGTAACAAGAGATGGATGTGAGAATCTAAACACGCTATATGAAGGGTTGAGTTGGAAGTAGATTACCAAAAAAACGCCGCGAGAAAAAGATTCTCGCGGCGCACGGAATTTAGTGAATAATCAAGTTCAATTTCATATCACGGCAACAACTCGTCACCGGTAAGAAACTCTATGTCCGTAACGGTAAGCACTTCGTTGGCACGCTCATCCGTGCAATCCTGATTGTCATCCGCCAGGAACCAGTCAAGACCTTGCAATCCGAACAACCAGTCCCTCACGCCATCCGAGGAAACTGTCGTGCTGTCCAACTTGAAGATCCCACCTGCCCCGACTCCCATCGAGATATTTGAAATACGCGTCAGATAATCGTTAGCATCATTCCATGCCGCAAGCAATGCGAGGGCGGCAGCTTCAGAGTTAGCATCAATGTAATCACCGCCAATGAGAATGTCATCGTCTCGTTGCCCAAGAATGAAGTCATATCCATCGCCTCCGATCAAAATATCACGACCGTTTCGGCCCGCGATTAGATCGCCGCCATTTCCACCATATATGAAATCAACGCCTTTACCACCTGACAGATAGTCGTGACCGTTGCCACCATAGAGCTGCGTAATCACATCGGCATCACGATGACGCATACGGATAAAGTCATTTCCATCCTGACCATAAACCACGATGCGCCCGATGATTGGACCGAATGAATCCCGCAGACGGAAATGGCCATGATTCAGTTCGTTAAGTTTGACGATCACTTCGCCATCCTGGGATCCGGGCCGAACCTTGATAATGTCTGAGGACTGACTGCCACCGATACGCAAAACCTGGAAACCGGGATTTTCGGGATCGGGCAGTTCAAGCGTTACCGTAACCGAAAGCGTAAGCGACTCCGAGGCGATGCCCCCGTCTCCGTCATCTGCAGTATGGGTAATGGTAAATTCACCCGTCTCGATCGGCGTAAAGTCAATCGAGCCTCCAGTACCGGATGCCACAACGATATTGGAAGAATCAGTAACCTCCCAAGACTGCGTAAGAACATCTACCGGGTCAGATGCCGATGCATTATAAGTAAGTGGCTGACCACGTACCGCCTGTGTCTCGCCATCCAGAACATCAATGGTCGGAGCAACGTTAAGAATATCTATCGTCGCAGAATCGGTCGCCAATCCTCCATCGCCGTCAGTCACGCGCAAATGAACCGTGACGGTCGTGTCGCCATCCAATGCTGACGCATCAAACACAGGTGACGCACCGACTGCATCATCAAAAACGCCATCATTATCCAAGTCCCACTCAAAGGTGAGCGGGTCATTCACGCCTGCCACATCCGAACCAATACCGGCCAGACTGATGGAGCCACCCTCATCAACCGTGTATGGTCCACCGGCGTCAGCCGTGGGGGCAACATTAAGTATCTCAATCGAAGCCGAGTCCGTTGCCGAACCACCATCGCCATCCGTGACACGAAGGTGAACGGTAATCGTCGCGTCGCCGTCCAATGTCGAAGCGTCGAAGACTGGAGATGTGCCAACTGCGTCATCAAAGTTCCCGTCGTTATCGAAATCCCATTCAAATGTAAGCGGATCATTGACCCCCGCGATGTCCGATCCTGAAGCTGAAAGGCTGACCGAACCGCCTTCGTCTACCGAGTAAGTCCCTCCGGCATCGGCGGTCGGATCAACATTCAGAACGCTAACAGTGGTAGTACCCGTGCCAACGAGGCCGCCATCATCGGTGGCGCGAACGGAAACGTTCACGACAGTAGGACCATCCAAACCAACGGCAGAGAAAGTCGTCGTAATGCCAACGGCATCATCGAAGTTACCATCCCCGTCCAAGTCCCATTCATAGACAAGTGTGTTGCCGGCTTGCTGCGCATCGGTCGTCCCCGAGGCGTCCAGTAAGACCGAGCTTTCTTCATTCACCGCGTATGGTCCGCCGATATCCACAACCGGCGGAGTATTGGGTGGAATCTGTACCGTAGGCGATAGTTCCGATGTGTCGCCATGACCAATGATCGTGCTGAACGAATCAGTCTCGGCAAGCGTAGCAGTGGATGTAATGTAATCGCCAGGCGCAGCTAATGTTCCGAGGACGGCCGAGAATGACGCATTGCCCAAAGCATCCGTAACCACATCAATGGAACCGAGAAGTACTTGCGCCTCTGCAATTCCCGGTGAATCCTCAGACGAATTGGCGAAAAACTGCAATGTAAATGTCTCATTGGCAAGTGAATTGAGCGAACCACTCACAGTGGTGGTTGTCGCGCCGATCGAAGCCGCCGTGAGTATTGGATGATTCTGCAGATTGTTCGCCCCAATATCACCGTCACCAGGATCATTTGCTGTCGGGCCATCGACACTCAGATCGATACCGAATCCGGCGTTATTGGTCACTGAATTTGAAAGAAATGCATTCCTTACACCGGAAAAGATCTGGACTTGAAGTCCCGTTCCGCCATTGTTCGCAACTGTATTACCATCCGTAGGATTGATTCCGCCAATCGTATTGTCGACACCGTTGGTAACACGAACACCTTCGCTTCCATTTCCAACAGGTGTCACGCCATCCGAACCAACGCCGATCCGATTGGCCGTAATCGTATTGTCATTTCCACCGATGAGAAGACCCTGAGTAGTATTTCCGGAGATGGTGTTATCGTGAACGGTGTTGTTGGAGCCGGCCGGCGTCGAGCCGCGCGTCGTAAATGCCACACCCGCCGAGGCATTGGCGAGCGAAACGAGTCCGGATATGTCCGTCCCAATCAGGTTCTGTGTTACCAAGTTGTTGGTTGGCGCGCCTCCAAAATCAACACCGAAATCTCCATTTCCGGAAATGACATTGCCTTGAACCGTATTGAAGGTCGCAAAAAAAGTAAGAGCAACACCGCGATTAGTATTGGGTATGGGCGATGTCCCAGTTACATCCGTCCCGATCAGATTTCCTATAACCTTATTGCCATTCCCCAGACTACCAGACGAGTTTCCTGAAATCTCGACACCAACACCAGTGCCAAACGAACCAGTATTCCCGGAAATGACATTGCCTTCTCCCGCGCCAAGGCCGCCGATCAGGTTTTGATCACCTCCTGAAATGGTGACACCATTCCCGTTGGAAACACCTGAAGTCCCCGTAATGTTCGTTCCTATAAAGTTCCCCTGAACAACATTCGCATCGGCAGAGAATCCGTTAATCCGTACACCCGTGCCAAAGTTCCCCGAGATGATGTTGCGCTCAGTCGCTGAAGAGCCGCCAATCACATTCGATGATCCATCATTGATTAACACGCCGTCAGACGTATTTGCGTTGCGGACCAATCCCGTGGCGCGCATCCCAATAAGGTTTCCCGTGATGATGTTCTGATCCGAGCCGTTAATTTCAACACCATTTGAGTTGTTACCGGAAATGACATTCCTTTCCGCAGCGTCATTCGTCCCATCGGCATTCGTTCCTATACGATTGTTGTTGGAAGAAGCAGATATGTTCACCCCATCCGATGTATTACCCTGATCAAGCGTGCCCGAGGCATCGATACCGATGTGGTTACCCGCAAGCCAATTGTTCTGCGCCCCCCCATTGATAGCAACACCATGCAAACTAAAGGATCGAATGACCAGCCCGTGTACTTCGTTTCCATCGCTTGATATCGTAAGTCCGGATACTCCCGGGCCTGCAGACAATCCATTCAGAATAACCTCAGGCCCAAGCGCATTGGTATCACCTGTGCTGCTTGTCTGCGTGGTGCCGTCGATACGTACGCCGCCCGCAACATCGCTCAATGCAGGTAATGCCGAAAGAAGGTCTATCTGAAATGCATCGGCGGAAGCGTCACCCCCTGTCACCGCCGAGTCGGTATCAATGAACCCTGAATCTGAAGTAGGAATATCGAATGAAATGACATCCGGCCCGATGTTCGCATTGGCATCAATAATCGCCTGCCTAAGTGAACCCACCCCTGCATCGAGCGTATTGGTCACCACAAACGTCGAAAGTAGAAGTCGGTTTTCCAGAGACTCCAAGTGCAAATGTGGATTCAGAAATTGATGATGCGCGCGCCGATGGCGCAGGCTCTTTCGAATAGTACGGTCGTATGACATCGGTCCATCCTTTCTCGTGGAACAACTGCAAAATCCCGGAGGAGCAAAAATAACTGAACACATGCTCAGAACGTACGCAGGAATTTACATCCAATTCTTTTTAAGTGTCAACGACTATTTTGAAGTAAGTCGACGAACCGGTGGTCCAAACCCAAAATCCAGAGTAGGGGAAAGTATGAAGCCCGATTTCGCAAGACGTGTAGATCCGTTCGCGGCATTACCGGATTGCCGTTAATTCTCCAGCAAATCCAACATGCCACGCACTATGCGTTCTCAATGCAGCAATGCAATGTATCAGGGAAATTCCGATGACTCGGCAAACGGATGGCCTACAAAAAAAGTCTCTGAATTTCTTCAATGACGCGCTCACGTACATCGTCGACCGGCAAATCCAGCTTTGCTCCCGCCGCCTTTTCATGTCCACCACCACCAAATCGTTGGGCAAGATCCGACACATTCACCGGGCTAGAACCTGGCTTTGATCGAAAACTCATTCGCGTAGGCCCTTCTGACTGCTCCGTAATCAAAACGACAACCTCCACATCGTTCACGATCTGCGGAATATCCACCAACCGCTCCGTTTCCTCCGGCCACGCTCCTGTTTCCACGAAATCGCGTACACGCAAGGTCATCACAACAGCCTTCCCGTCGGCAATGATCTCCACAGACTGCATCGCACGCACCAGAAGCTTCAACTTCTGAGGTCGCTCAGCCTGCTCCAGCTGCTTGTACAAAACCGCATGATCAACTCCCCCACGAATCAAACGAGCCGCCAGCTCATGCGTGAATGGACGCGCATTGGAAAACCTGAACCAACCGGTATCCGTCGCTACTCCTACGTACAGTGCTTCACAAATATTCTTATCAAAATTAACATTAAGCTCATCAACGAATTCAGCCACAACCTCGCACGCCGCAGCTGCATCTTTATCAATGTACTTGGCAGCCCCAACGTCATCCCCGTGCTGATGATGATCCAGAATAATCGTTCTCTCATACTTATCGGCTAGATAATCACGCAGGGGCTCCAACTGCGACCACGCACCTGTATCACAAACGATAATCAGATCGAAATCATCGGGAAGGCACATATTCTCATTGGGATCATAAACAACCGGATCGACATTTCGCAGGATAACATGGAGGCTGTTATTGATGGGCGGCATAAACAGTGGTGTAACCGTCTTGCCTAAGTTACGAAGAGCGCAGGTCAACGCTACGACGGAACCTACGGCATCTCCATCCGGCTTGGCATGTGACGTTACCATAATCCGAGACGCTCCACCGACGACATCAGCCAAAGAGGTAAGCGTGGTGTTGGATACATATTCAGTCAAAGCAGACAATTCCTCAATCGTTGTTTTTACTAATCTGGCCAGATCAATATCTTTCGGTCAAGTCAGATGACCCCGTTGTATTCTTCAAGACCGAACTTTGGGCTAGCGCGGCCGCGTCCAACACATCCTGATCAAACAATCCCCGAATCTCATTCACATCGCGATTGATCTGCCGAATCAGGCTGTCTTGGCCGCTAAAAGCCAGTTGAGGACGCAAATGTCGCAATAGCTTGCACTCTAGGGTTTTTCCGTAAAGGTTGCCATCAAAATCCAGAATATACGCCTCGAAGATCCTATCCATCTCGTTGTGAAATGTGGGTTTCTTTCCTACGCTCACTGCTACGGCGTACGCTTGCCTCTCCAACTGGATCATACCGCCGTAGACACCATCCGCCGGCAACAGTTGCTTACCCACATCCAGATTCACCGTTGGAAATCCGATCTCCCTGCCTCGCTGCTCACCTTTCATCACATCACCGCGAATTGCATAAGCCTCTCCAAGGCACAGGTTGGCATCCGCGATCCGCCCCTGCTCGATCAGCCACCTGATCATAGTACTACTGACCGACACAACCGTCTTATCTCGAAGCGTCTGCTCAACAGAATTAATGACCACAACTGAGAAGCCAAACTCCGCCCCCAAGTCCCTCAACAGGTTGATATCACCAGCTCGGTCCTTTCCAAATCGAAAGTTAGGGCCTTCGACCCAGGCAATAGCCTGATGTCTCTCCTGCATCGTCGCGACAAACTCGCGCGGTGATTGATCCAGAAATTCAGCCGATGGCTTGAGCCATGCGATCTCGTCTACTCCCGAATCCAGCAACAACGAAGTTCGCATAGCCGGGGATGTAAGGCAGGCCGGAGCTTGCTCAGGCCTCAATACATTCGCAGGATGGTCTTCAAACGAGGCAACAATCACCTTGGCACGACTATGTTGCGCCGCTTCTCGACGAGCAGCGGCAACCAATGCTCGATGCCCTCGATGCACACCATCGAAATTGCCTACCGAAAGTATACTTGGACGCGAAACCATAAGTCGAAAGGATAACGCCCGATGACCTGAAAACCAAATCAACGGGCGTCATGATAAAACTGAAATTAATGGATATCAGGGCTTGATCACAATTGATGGCCCGGGAACCGATCCATGCTCGCGAATCTTCCTCTGAATCTCAAGGTCCGTGGGATCAATGCCATATGCGATACGAAGTTGAATCAACGCCGCTGCACGATCGTTCACGTCATCATAAAACTCCGCAAATGCCAGATAAGGCACCTTGGACTTTCCTTTGCCGATCTTGATCGCCGTCTGATACGCAGTCAGCGCAGAATCATGATCGCCCGTTCGGTGCAGATACTGGGCACGTCTCAGATAATCCCGCATCTTGCCATGGTCATCAATCATCTTTTGCAGAAAACTGAATAATTCCTCATTGCGTTGTTGCTGAAAAATAGACTCCGCCAGTCCATCGGCAATCTGCTGGTTGGTCGGACGCGGCACAAATGTCGCGGACTTTACTTCTTGTCCCGTGAGCGCAAAACGATGATTCAGATTCATGGTATATGCCTGTCGAAAGTGAAACCTTGCCTTGGAAGGATCACTCTTGACGTTCAATGCTATTTGTCCGAGATAAAAATGACTCTTAATATCCCGCGGTCGTTTTTCGAGGATCTGCTCAAACTTTTGCTGTGAAGCACCATAATCCTCATCCCGATAGGCGTCGTAGGCCTTCATGCGGTGATAATCAGCGTTAAACTCGGTCACAACCTGATTGTTGCAGCCCGTCAAGAACACAACGCAAAATAGAAAAAAGGTCAAACCCCACGATCGAGCAACAGTGGTCATAGGTCACCATCCTTGAATTACCTGACTATGCTACCAACATAGGCGAAGAACTCGATTATGACAAGGGCGCAACCTGTGCAATTGGCCGAATGTGTATTGTTGAGACACGAAACGGACGGTAAAAGCCATTTTGATTTCATGATCGAGGATTTAGACGGGGAAAAAGACCCTGACAATAAGTGTGGATTAATGACGTGGCGGGTTGCGCTCTCCGACGAACAATGGGCCGATTCCGCCTCCTTCCCCATGACCCGACTTCCCAACCATCGACGCATTTACCTGACGTATGAAGGTAGAATCTCCGGCGGGCGAGGAACGGTCATTCGCGTGGATCAAGGCAATGCGAAATTTGAAGACATCGGCAGCGACGAGATGACTATCGCTCTTCGAATGCGTGACTTTGCCGGTCGCCTCAGAATCTGCCGCGCCACCCCAAACGAAGCGCCGGAAAATATCTGGCAAGGAAAGGTCTTGGAGGTTTTCTCCTGAATGTGTATCATGGTGGTCTGAAAAACTTGACCAACTAGCGATCGACCTCACCTCTTCGGATATCGCGACCAGTCAGAGAATGAACCAAATTCTTAAAACTTCAATTGGAGCAAGTGCAATGTCTGACCTAGAAGATCCTATTCCGTTGGACGACGGAGATAATGACGCTTCCCGGGATTCTGGTCGAAGTAAGATTACCTATGGAAGCGGGAACGCCGCGAATAATGATCCGCTAGACATCGACTTAAGCGAACCCACATCCGGAGAAAGCAAGATTCGCGCAATCGGCGTCAGCGAAGATAAAAAAGCTTCTAAGTGGAAACGTCAACCCAACCTCACCGGCACTGGCGCCACACACGTAAGAACGTTTTTTGCCAAGACACGCGTGGAAGGGTTTGCAGCTCTGGATGAGCAGATCAATGCCTGGCTTGATGAACACCCCGAATTTGAAATCAAATTCGTCACAACAAGCGTCGGAGAACTCATCGGCAAGACCAAGGAAGCCGCTCTCTTTGTCAACGTCTGGGTGTGATACTCTAATCCGGATTCGGAGTCCCTGGAAACTCGTCGTTCAAATACGAACATCGGCAAGTTGCACCAGATGGTCAACAAGTTCATCTCTTGTATATTCCCGCGCTAAATCAAGTTTCAGCGCCACACCTAATTCATGATCGGAATTGATGACGAGAATAGTCTGCCCCACGGATTCATATCCGTGTTCGGTGGGCTGATGCCCTAGAATGAATAACTTCGTCTTCCACTTGTCCGCAAGTTCATTGGCATACTTCTGCGTCAACCGCCGCCCCCACACCATCAAATACACAGACCCCTCAGGCCCCATCAAATCCCCTTTCGCTGGCTTCCGATTGATCACACGTGGGTCAAACATCTCACGATCACGCGGCGAAGGTAGGCTATGTGCACAAAACAAACCGTTGGCCGAACGAACAGCCATCGGCAGGGTCTCGATATACCTTCCGATGGACTGCGCTACACGTGATGCATCGCCCTTAAAAACCCAATCCAACGCATCATCAAACGCGTCACATACGCTCACACTTCCCTTGACTATTCCATCTCCAAAGCGCTGCGCCAACTCATGATTGCTTTGAATGTGAAAAACCTGATCCGGGAATTTCAGCTTTAACTCCGCCGCCCGTGCAAGAATTCGGTAGGAAAAATCCATCTCATCCTGAAGCTCATCTCCATGGACCAGCTCCTGAAGCACAAGATAGTTTTCCGGCGAGGCGTTCAGCCTGGCAAGTCGAATCACGCGCTCATAATTATCCGCATGATCGTGAAGATCCCCTGCCACCACAAGATTGCCTTTCCCCGGAAGATTAATCAACGAGCCAGACCGCAAACCTGTCGCCACATTCGCTTCAGCCGCGCGATCAAACAACTCGCAGATATAGTCGGCATCTTTCAACTGTGTAGCTTTGGCCATGATAGTCATTGCTCAAACGATATCGGACGCATCAGCGCCCAGGCAATAGATTTATCGAGGCTTTTTCAACTTAACTTAAATGTAAAGCGTTGTTATGAAAGACATTAGGGCAATGAATACCTGACGATAAAAACCCACCAGAGTTCAACCTTTTCTTGATAACCGCAACCCTTCAACGAAAGGCTACCCCCAGACTTTCATCATCCTCTGCCACCTCAATGTTTATCCAGTGCAAACGCCAACACCGTCAAGTCCGCTGGATTGATCCCCGCCAATCTCGACGCCTGACCAAACGTAGCGGGACGAAACTGAGTAAGTACACACCTCGCTTCGTTTCGCAGTCCCTGCAAAGAAGAGTAATCGTAATCAGTCGGAAGCACACGCGATTCCATCTGCTCCAGGCGCTCATGCTGCCGTCGATTCCTTTCAATAAACCCTGCATATTTGATTCGACTCATCACCGCCGTAATGACGCGCGAATCTCGCGCGAGTGGAGGCAGATGACCTGCCAAACTCACTCGCTCGACCAAAGCCTTCTCACAGACATCGGGCCGCTTCACGTAATCCAACAACTTAATCTCCCGATCCGCCAGATCGCCCGCCGGCTCAACACGCAAATGCGCCTCTAAAGACTGAATTGCCGCCTGACGAGCGTTATACATCCCCCATCGATCGTCGTCGATCAAACCAAGCTCTCGGGCTACCGGCGTGAGTCTATCTGCCGCATTATCCGACCTCAGCAACAACCGATGCTCTGCACGCGATGTGAACATACGATAAGGCTCCAGAGGAACTTTCGTCACCAGATCATCCATTAACACACCAATGTACGCCTGATCCCGCTGCAGCCGAAACGGCGTCTGGCCGCGAACATACAACACGGCATTCACACCCGCCACCAACCCTTGCGCTGCAGCCTCCTCATAACCCGTCGTCCCATTGATCTGCCCGGCCAGATAAAACCCCTTGACTGACTTTGTCATGCATGTCACGTCAATCTGATGCGCCGGTACCATATCGTACTCAACGGCATACCCATACCTGAGAATCCGCGCATTCCCACAACCGGGCATCAACGAAACGATCTGCCGCTGAACTTCATCCGGCAAGGATGTACTGATCCCGTTGCAATAAACTTCATTCGTCCTGTGCGATTCGGGTTCAAGAAAAACCGTATGCCGTTCCTTATCCGAAAAACGCACAACCTTGTCTTCGATCGACGGACAATACCGCGGCCCTGCAGTCTCAATCTGCCCGTTATACATCGGTGCGCGATCCAGGTTCAGACGAATCAAATCATGAATCTCCGCCGTGGTATTTGTCAACCAGCAGTACGTCTGGTCAATCCTGGGGAATCGATCCGCCGTGGAATACACCTCAGGATCCGACTTCTCAAATGGAATCTGCGACATGTCGCTGAACGGCACCGGACAAACATCCCCCGGCTGCTGCTCCAGCACATTAAAGTCCAATGTCGTTCCGTCAAGTCGCGGAGGCGTCCCTGTCTTCAGTCGTCCCAACTTGAACCCAAGCCGTCGCAACGAGTCGCTGATCGCATTTGCCGGCCCTTCGTCAATTCGACCTCCAGGCGTCTTGTTATCACCCCGGTGCATCAAACCTCGCATGAACGTCCCGGTCGTCAGAATCACCGCCGACGCCCGTAACTCTTTAGAAACCGCGCACTGTTCCCCCTTCGATGTATAAACAACACCTTGACACACACCCTCGTCCACCAGGACTTCATCCACCGCGCCCGCAAGAATCGTCAGATTCTCTCGCGTCTTCAGCAAACGCTGCACTTCTTCCGCATACGCATATTTGTCCGATTGGCAGCGCGGCCCTCGCACCGCAGGCCCCTTTGACCCATTCAATAGTCGAAACTGAATACCCGTCGCATCCGCCGCCAGCGCCATCAACCCGCCCATCGCGTCAATTTCCCGAACTATCTGGCCCTTCGCCAAACCCCCGATCGCCGGATTACACGACATCTGACCGATTCTGTCTGGATTCATAGTCAAAAGCGCCACGCGCACACCCATATTCGCTGCCGACCATGCAGCTTCCGCACCGGCATGTCCCCCGCCGACGACAATGATGTCATATTCCGTCTGCGCCATAGCGGTAAGTATAGGTGAGAATCTTGCGGGAGATGCCCTTTAGAGCCTCATTTTCAAGCTCAAGACAAAGGGGATTTGACGAAAACCCCCTGAAATTCACCCGATCAGTCCTTCACCTACACTCACATCCTCAAGAATCTTTACAGGCTCAATCTCTCCTTCAATTGAAACGCCTCCATCCGACGAAATGACACACACGGGTATCTTCCCCGCCGACCAATCGGCCAAAGGCAACAGGGGCCAACGTGCCGGACGATGACGATCCGGATAAACTGAAATGTACTTATTGTCCAGACGATCGATCACCAGTCGGGGCCCCGCCAACAAGTGCCCGAACGCCGTTACGCCTCGCGGATGAAAACAAATCTCGTTCGGAAGGTATGTATCGCAAAACCCAAAGCTGTGAGGTCCCGTATTGGCATTAAGCAACAGATCCCAATACCGTGTGTCCAACCCCCAAATCTCTGCTTTCAAATACCGCGCCGTCAGATCGCGCCACAAATTCTGAGAAATCCGAATATTGTCATAATCTGAAGAACTGTGTGCGCAGCCATACGCCCTTAACGTCTCCCGGTGCGAATTCTGAATATCTTCCGTCAGTCGGTCTTTGTCAAACGCTACAGGCTGAGCAATCATCAACGGCAATAACAACCCGTTGGTGGTATAGATCGAATAGTCATCCCACCCGGTATACTCATTCGTATCCACCTGCTGTCGCGTGTAACCATCTTCAACGCCCCCGGCCTCAGGATTCACGCAAACCGCATAATGATCTTCCAGCCAGGCTGCGCGCTCGATCTTCGGAGCCGCCTCCGCTGCCGCCAACCGACATTTCTCAATCACCTCCTGATGCGCACTCGGATCGACGGCCCGTTCCAGCATATCTACGGCTGCATCCATAGCCGTCGTGCGTTTGATCGCCAGGTAGGTCTGGCCTGCCGCGTACTGCACCACGTGCGCTGCATCGTCCAGCGTATTCGCCGTACCCTCGGCAGGAAATCCGGTGTTATTCGTATCGGTCCAATGCAAATACTCCGCAAGCCTATGCACGGTCTCATCATGCCGACGCGCAGGCCCGGCATCACCCGTCCAGTGAACATACGCCTGAAGCAAGAGCAGAAAATTCGAATTCTCCTCCACCGGCATCGGATGGTCATAAGCCTGCCCCTCAACCCGTATCCCTCGCCCCATATCGTGATTCATAACCAACCCGCCGGATTCTGGATGCTCTGTACAATGCTCCACCCACCGTTCAAGCTGCATACGCAAAAGATCGGGCCAGAGAGTAAAGTAAAACAGCGATGAGTTATATGCCACATCCAATGTATTGTGATACATGAAATTCCCCTCCCATACACTGAAAAACTGAGTCCCGTCCGCCAGATCACACCAAAACGTATTTGACATAAAGGAGTGAAAAGCATTGATCAGCAAATGCCACTGCGCCCGATTCAGTGGAACCTGTTCAAATAGCTTCTCAAATCGACGCGACAATGCAAGATGATCATCACGCTGATCCACCGCCCACTTCATTACCGCTTCCAGCCTCGGCCAGTACTCCGTATAACGGAAGTATGCCTCCTTTCCTGACACGTTGAGAATCTGATCCTTACTATGCGCTCCCCACACCAAACGCCATTTCGTCCCATGCCCCGGTTCCACCACCGGCAACTCCAAAGTCAACCCCACCGATCCATCCTCGCCATACACCGGTTCCACATCCGCATTCAAGCTCTGAATTCGCTCCTTCACCGATGCCTGCGGTGCGGGCGAGTCCTCAACAACATTCTCCGTTGAACCCTGATCGGTGTCGTTTCCACATGAAGCCATATATCGTGGCGAAAGCGACATCTCATAATTAAGATCAATACCCCCATCGTTGATATCGATCTGCGTATTCGGACGCTTAAGCCTGACAAACAATCTCACCTGCTCAATGCGTTTGTTGAATGTCCGCAGACGCACATGCCCCGTCCAGTGTGCACGCAACTCCACGAACACAGCGGGCATCAGACACAGCTTCTCATTCTGCGGGTAAAAGGGACTGTGAAAATTAAGCTCCAGCCTTAGCCCACAAGATTCGCTGTACCCGCGAAAGGTAACAGAATTCATCCTCTCGAACTGCTCACAGTTATAAAGGACACTTCCCTCTTGCGTAAATGGAAACACCCGCTCAGTCCCGTCCGGCTCAATCAAACCCACCGCCAAATCCAGAGGTTCATCCAGAAAACGACCAAGTGCCGAATGCATTACCCGACGGTGGCCGGGTTCAAACAAAAATCCAAATCTGCTGCCGAGCCGGGCGAAAGGCCACGTCATCAACTGCATGGGTCAAATGCTCCAATCAATGGTCTTATTCACCAACGACAAGACCATGCCCTGCACACACCATCTTCTTAGCACCATCATCGGGAATCGTCCACCGAAGATACTGCGGATTATGCCCAAATTAAGAAAAAAAGCCCCACCTTCGTAGCAGGGCCTTTTGATAAGTCATATAAAACTGAGGACTTACGCCTTACCGGCAATCACATCCTCCGCAAGATTGTTGGGCATCTGACGATAATCAGACGGCTCCATCGAATAACTCGCACGCCCTTGCGTCATCCCTCGCAGCGAATTCACATAACCAAACATCTCACTCAACGGCGCCTCGGATTCAAGAATCACCGCATTGCCACGCTGCTCTTGTCCAAGAATCATGCCCCGCCGGCTGCTCAAGTCACCGGTGACATTACCCACAAATTCCTCAGGAGCAGTCACCACAACCTTCATGATCGGCTCAAGCAAAGCGGGCGATGCTTTCTTCACTGCTTCTTTAAACGCCAACGCGCCTGCCACCTCAAACGCAACTTGCGAAGAGTCCACTTCGTGGTACGACCCGTCAATCAGCGTAACCTTCACGCCGACCATCGGGTAGCCGGCAAGGACGCCCGACTGCGCCGTTCGACGAACACCGGTTTCAACTGATGGAATATATTCGCGAGGAATCGAACCACCGACGATCTTATTGACGAATGAAAGTCCATCTACGAAAGGAATTTCCTCTTCCTCAGCCTGCTCAGCTGTGTAAGGCTCAATCGTGATGATCGCATCACCAAACTGCCCGCGCCCACCAGACTGCTTCTTGTGTAGCCCTCGCGCCTCAGCAGACCCGGTAATTGTCTCACGATATGAAACGCGAGGCTTACCAAGCTTAATCGGGATCTTCATGTCACGACCGATCTTGGTACTGACGATATCCAGGTGAAGCTCACCCATGCCAGCAATGATCGTTTCGCCGGTTTCTTCATCCACAGTAAACCGGAAGCTCGGATCCTCACGATTGATGGTGACCAGAGCATCCGAAAGTTTTTCTCGATCACCGGCTGAGTCCGGCTCAATACTCATCGAAATAACTGCTTCCGGGAATTCCATTCGCTCAAGAATAATCGGTTCACCCGGATCACAAAGCGTATCTCCCGTCGTCGAGTTTTTTAGTCCAATCAGTGCAACAATGTCGCCTGCCTTCGCCTCATCCATCGCAATACGCTGCTTCGCATGCATCTGATAAATGCGGCTAATATTCTCTTTCTTATTATTAACCGGATTGATCACACGCGTACCCTTGGCCAAAACACCCGAGTAGATCCGTGTGTACGTCAAGTCGCCGTGTGCATCGGAAACCACTTTGAACACCAACGCGGAAAACGAATCGTCAGGCGTCAAAGCCCGGGACATCTTCTTCGTTGCATCCTTCGGATCAGTGCCTTCGACATCCGGCACCTCAATCGGCGCCGGAAGATAATCGATCACCGCATCAATCAATCGTTGGACGCCAATATACTTTAATGCTGAGCCGCATAACACAGGGTATACATCACCCGTCAAAGTGCCTTTTCGAAGAGCCGCCCGCAATTCGTCCTGCGTGATCTCCTCTTCCATGATGAACTTCTCTGTAAGGTCTTCATCAAGCTCCGCAATCTTCTCGACCATAATCCGACGCCACTTGTCTGCCGTCTCTTTCAGGTCATCGGGAATCTCACGCTGCTCAACCTTCGAACCCATTTCAGTTGCATCAAAGAAATACGCCTGCATCTCCATCAGATCGATAATACCAACGAACTCATGCCCCGCACCGATGGGATACTGCACGGGAATTCCGTTCGCCCCAAGACGCTCGTGCAGCGTGCTGTAACTGAAATCAAAGTTCGCACCCAATTTATCCATCTTATTGATAAAACAGATACGCGGCACGCCATACTTGTCCGCCTGACGCCACACCGTCTCGGACTGCGCCTCCACGCCTTCCTTGCCGTCAAACACCGCAACGGCCCCGTCCAACACACGCATCGAACGCTCGACCTCAATCGTAAAGTCCACGTGGCCAGGCGTGTCAATCAGGTTCATCGTGTATTCCTGAGCACCACGCTCCCAGAGACACGTCGTCGCGGCAGACTGAATCGTGATCCCGCGATTCTGTTCGTCTTCAAGGAAATCCATCGTCGCCGTTCCGTCGTGAACTTCGCCCATTTTGTAAATCTTGCCGGTGTAATACAACACACGCTCGGTGACTGTGGTCTTACCCGCATCAATATGGGCGGCAATTCCAAAATTGCGAACGTACTTGAGGTCGGCGTATTTTTCCGCAGCGGGATTGGGGGATGTCGTGGCCTGAGTCATTTTCAATTCTCACATTAATAAAAGAACTTAACCATCGCCGATTTCGTCATATGGAACCTGCGATCGTGGGCTATTTCAAGATATTCGGTGGGGAATCACCGGCCCTCGGTCGTCGGTCCCATACCGACGGCCAAAACCGGCTCGGATGGGACAATTCAGTTAGGTGCTTCTCGATGCAAGGGAGCGGTCTCCTGCGCAAATAGCGTCACCGGACTCCATCTATTCATACACCCGACAACATTTATCGGTTCACCAAGCGGGGTGACTTTCGTCAAAAAACGCTTATCACCCCCGATTAGGGAAGCTATATATTTCGCATCGAATACCAAAAAATCAAGCCTGCTCCCCTTTTTCATTGCATTTCTCAATTTAACCCTCATTCACTTGATATCCGGACCCGGATACGCCAAACTCCTCCCATGACTAAGAAACGAAGACCAACGCAATTACGTGAAACCAGCATCCAACGCGGTTATCCGACCGCCGCCGCCGGCTCCGTCCTTATTACCATGGGCCAGACCCGCGTCCTGTGCACCGCTTCCATAAGTTCATCGCCTCCCCCCTGGCTACCCAAGGATCCGGATACAGGTGAATTTACCCGGGGATGGGTTACCGGCGAATACAGTATGCTCCCCGGTTCCACACCCGACCGCAAACGACGCGGACCCGATTCCCGTTCGACTGAGATTCAACGCCTGATCGGCCGGGCATTGCGGGCCGCCGTTGATCTCGAAAAGATGCCCGGAGTTATGATCACCTGCGACTGCGATGTCCTTTGCGCCGATGGCGGAACGCGCACCGCCGCCATCACTGGCGCCTTCGTCGCCTTATCCGATGCCATATCACATGCCATGAGCGAAGGTCTGATCAGAGAAAACCCAATCACCAACCACGTCGCCGCGATCTCCGTCGGCGTAATTGACTCAACCAACCATCTGGATCTGGACTACCCCCTTGACTCCAATGCCGAAGTCGACATGAACGTCGTCATGAACGGCAAAGGAAAGTTCATCGAAATTCAGGGAACGGGCGAACAGGGTGTATTTGACCGCGAGCAACTCAACGGCCTGCTGGATCTCGCAACAAAAGGAATCAAACAATTGATTCAAATGCAAAAAAAGGCTCTAAAGACCACCCTGGGCTCCTGTAAATAACGTACTCGCCACCCATATCGTAAGAAAAAAGAGGTCACCGTTCGAAACGGTGGCCTCTTTCAATTCGGTCGGTAGGGCATTTACTCATGAAGCCGATGCAGCAGCCAACATCTCAATCTGAATAGGATGTTCGCCCTTCTTGAGAAGTTCTACTTCATCCGCAGCAGTTTGATGAGCCTTCGCAATCGATGGCCGCTCGTTAATCCGATTCCAATACTCAGCGAGGCCCGGCCACTTCTCAGTATCCAATTGGAACTCGCAGAGCAACAACGTGTTTAACATGCTCGCCACGGAGATATCCGCAATGCTGAATTGATCTCCGGCCAGATACTTCTTCCCTTCGAGTTGACGGGTCAAGTAGGTAAATACCTCAGGCAACGTCTCGTTGACAGCCAGATCAATATCTTCCTGAATCGGTTCACGTCGGAAGAGGTATGGAGCCAGAATCTTCTCCGCGAAATACTTCTTTCCGGTCGCCGTCGCAATCTTCGTATCTGCATATTCTTCAAACCAGAGTGCCCGCGCATACTCATAAGGATCCGCAGGATACAGCGCGGGTTCTGGTAGCAATCGCTCGGCGTAAGCGGAGATAATGGAGGAATCCGGCAACCAACCCTCACAGAACTTCACTGCCGGTATCTTTCCCAGCGGACTATTAGCATGAAATTCTTCCCCTAATGTGGGTGGACCACCTGGATTAAGGTCATATTCGATCCCCTTTTCCTCAAAGACTGATATCACTTTGCGTGAAAAATGCGACGCCGATGTACCGTAAATCGTGGGTTTTCCCATAGATCTGCTCCTTGATTCGATCTCAACCGTCCAGATTGCGCATCAGTTCCTCAATACTTGCTCGGCTTCGCATCCTCCTTCAAACTCGCCAACTTTTTCGCTTTCTCCCATATCCGATCGAGAATGCCTGAATCTGGCCGATTACGAACAATGCCAATATGAAGGATTTTGCTCTAGAATAGCAGACATGACCGTCATACCCACTATACTAAACCGACTGGTCTAATTTAAGGAAACCATAGACTGGACCGACCGGTCTATCAAGTGCAGGCATGGTAAATAATCAAAAAGTTACGATCGACACACGGGAACGCATCGTCAACGCCGCTGCGGAGCTGTTTCATCAAAGAAACTATTCGGCCGTCGGCATCAACGATATCTGCAAACAGGCAGAAGTCGTAAAAGGTAGCTTCTACCACTTCTTCAAGTCTAAGGAAGATCTGGCCATCGCTGTCATCGACGTAACCTTTGCCAAGTTTGAATCGATGATGCATGACTTTTTTGCCGACCCTGGTTCTCCGCTGGGTCGTATTCGCAAATTCTTTGAATTCATGGGAGACGCCTTCGCCTCCCAAAAATCTAACGGCAATATATTGGGATGCCCCATCGGAAATCTAACTGCCGACCTGAGCGCGCAAAGCGAGTCCGTCCGGCAACGACTTGCACGTGTATTCGATCGAAACATGGAAGTGTTCGCCCGAGTGCTTCAGGAAGCCAAAGACGCAGGAGAACTTGATGAACACAGTGATGTTAAAGCCGCTGCCGAAGCCATGGTTGCCTACACACAGGGCATCAGCGTACTGGGCAAGACATACAACGACATACACGTGACCAAGAGACTTGCACAGCACGTCATGCTTCTAGCAGGCGCACGAACGATATAAGATCTATTCACGTTCGCCATTCATCTGGCAACAGCGCATCGAAATGTCTCCAATTCAGCCCTTCAATGACTTAACCGCAGCCCTACCCGCGCGCCAACCCGTAGCCCAAGCCCACTGAAAATTAAATCCGCCAATCCGACCATCCACATCCAACATCTCACCCACCAGATACAACCCCGGCCTCACGCGCGACTCCATCGTCTTTTGATTCACCTCGTCCATGGGCACACCCCCAGCCGTTACTTCCGCGTAATTCCAACCACGATGCCTTACCACCGGCAACTTTAATTCCGTCAACCCGCGCACCACCCTTCGCCGACCATCCTTCGATAATCGTGACATCTCCACCCCACCATCAATGCCAATGTGTTCCACTAAACATTCCGCGACCCGTCTCGGCATTCGCTCAGAAACATAACTCACCAAGGTCTTTCCCCCACTCAATCGACCAGCTTCAATCAAATATTCATTTATCGACTCATACGTCTCCCCCGGTAAAAAGCTACACAAAAGCTCTACAGGCGTTTCGTCATCTTGGCGCATCGTGACAAATCTCGACGCATCCATCACCACCGGCCCGCTCACACCAAAGTGCGTAAACAACAAACTCCCATCCCTTCGATCTACCTCCTTGCCATCAACCCTGGCCGTCAATTGCACATGCATCGATATGCCTGAACACGCCGCATGAAACATCGTTTCATCCAACACCAATGGCGCCAGCGCCGCATAGGTCGGCGTCACCGTATGCCCCAGCGTCTTCACCATTCGCCAACCCGATCCGTCACTTCCAGTCTTCGGTAAAGACCTCCCCCCTGTTGCAAGAACCAATCGAGAAGCAACCATACGTTCCCTATCGGTATCAAGAACAAACAGATCATCCTCGACGTAAATATTGGTTACCCGCTTTCCAGTTACAACGCATATGTCCAATTCTCGACAACGCCTTAACAGTGCGTTCAACACCGTTGACGCCTTATCCGTCACCGGAAACAACTTCCCAGTCTCTTCCCGCTTTAACTTGATACCCATCGATTCAAACCATGCCACTGTCTGTCGCTCGTCAAATCCTCGAAGAATATTCCGTATCACGTTGCGCGACCCGTGATAGTCCTCCGACAACACCTTCTCATGAGTCACATTACATCGCCCCCCGCCCGATACCAGAATCTTCGCCCCAATCTTCTCCGCCCCGTCAACAACCGCTATTCGTACTCCCCGTTCCTTGTCAATCTCGCCCGCAAATATTCCAGCCGCAAGACCCGCCGCTCCCCCTCCCAGAACCAAAATGTCCCAATGATCAGTCACGCCCCAAGTAGTAGGTCGCTGACTCCTCTTAATCACCTGATTTCAATGTAATCCTCCCGCACGACCACAACCGTCAACACCAAATTTCTGAAAGTTGTCTCCAAATCACACAAACTTTGGCGTGCATTCTCGCTACATACGAGTTAAGATGCACAAATTAGTGCAGTTTACACGAATTCCAAAATCGTGAAGAGAATGAATCACCACCAGCATTTCAACCATGAGGTGGTTTAACAAGATTTCAACCCATGCCGGGAAGGAATATTGACTATGACCTTGTCAAGCAAGCGTCGTCTGGGGAATTTGCTAAACCTCTTTCCAAACCGTCGACGAAGACCCAATTCGCTCGACGACCCTCACCCCATCGACGCCATCGAACGCCTCGAAGACCGAATGCTCTTATCCGGCACGCCCGTCATCACAGAGTTCATGGCATCAAATTCGTCCACACTCGAAGATGTGGATGGCGACTTCGAAGACTGGATCGAATTATTCAACCCCACCGCCCAGACCATCGATCTGGATGGACTTCACCTAACTGACAATGAAAATAATCTGGACAAGTGGCAGATTCCCGCCGTCCAGCTCGCACCCGGCGAACATCTGGTCATCTTCGCCTCCGGCAAGGATCGCGATGACCCGTTGGCTGAACTCCACACCGATTTCTCCCTCAGGGCCGAAGGCGAGTATCTTGCGCTCGTAGATACCGATGGCGTAACAGTCCTTCAGGACTTTGGAGAAGAATACCCGCCACAGGTTCCGGATGTTTCCTTCGGTATCGGCAGCGATGCCGACACTACAACACTGGTCAACGGAGACGACCCCGTTTCCGCATTCGTTCCCACCAGCGATATCCTCGGTTCAACATGGACACAACCCGGCTTTGACGACTCCGCATGGATTCAAGGACTGGGAGGCGTCGGATTCGATACAGGTGAAACCGAAATCGACACCTACCCCGCAGCCGTCTCAGGCCGAGGCCCCGTTGGATACTGGAGACTCAACGAAACCGGCGGCACGACAGCCGAGAATATCGGCTCTCTAGGAAACGGATTCAACGGCAATTACATCGGCAACCCGACCCTCACCGCGCCCGGCCCACGCCCCGACCCGTTCTTTGGCCTTGAAACGGAAAATACCGGCGTCGGTCTCGTCGGCAACTCTGGAGCCGTCTCCGTCGGAGGATCGATTCTCTCCAATCGCCCCTCATTTACGATGATGGGCTGGATTCGCCCCGTCGGCACCCAAGCCAACAGAACCGGCCTGTTCGGCCAGAACGACGCCATCGAATTTGGTTTCATCAACGCCACGACACTTCAAATCTGGACACCCAGCGGCGGCTCACTCAATCTCGCATATCCCTTCGCCGCAGAAGAATGGCATCACGTTGCCGTAACAGGGGACGGCTCGAACCTGAGAATATACCTCGACGGCACACTCGCCGGTACCGGAGGATCGGGTACCAACAACTATGGCAGTAGCGGATTCCCCTTCAACATCGGAGGTAATGGCATCTTCGATGGCTCCGGCAACTTCTTCAATGGTGATGTCGATGAAGTCGCCGTCTTTCACGAAGCTCTCTCCGAAAACGACATCGAAGATATATACGAATCCGGCCTCGGTGAAGCTCCTCCTCCCCCTCCACCAACCGCTTCCCCCATCGCAGAACCACCCAACCTCCTCGGCTATTGGAATTTTGACGATGGTACGGCTGGCGACCAGTCGGGCAACAATGTTAACGGCACAACCAATGGAAATGTCTCCTTCGCCGCTAGTCCACTAGGACAAGCGGCCACCTTCGACAACGCCGGTGACTTCATCCAGATGGACAACAACGAAGTCCTGAGAGAAACAGACACCGTCGCCATATCCGTCTGGGCCATGCGCCCTGTAGGCGACAACACGCTCGGCGAAATCTTCACAATGGGGAACCACTACGGCCTGCGACACACTGCCTCCGGCACACTCCAGTTCTACTTCGACAACAACCCTGCTTCCAACAGTGCAATTACCATCTCCACGCCCAACGCGCCCGGCGAAATACTCCCTGCAGATGGCCAGTTCCATCACGTTCTCGCCCAGAAAACAGAAACCGGTACTGAAATTTGGGTCGACGGCGTTAAGACATCAGCCGAGGCCAATACCACCGACCCCATTGACTACAACCAGGGCAATCAAACTTTCTACATCGGACGATACTACACAGGCCTTTCCTTCTTCGATTACAACGGCCAGATTGACGACCTCACCATTTATCAGGACGCCCTTACACCCGACCTGATTTCAGCGCTGGCAAGCGGCATCACACCCGGACAACTCGCCGATGGAATCAACTTCAATCCCGAAACCATCGTCAACGGCGATTTCGAACTGCCCGGCGTCGACAAGGAAGTAACTCTCAACAACGTCCCCGGCTGGGACAGCGATCAGGACATCGCCAACGACATGGTTGGTGTCGAGAATACCTTCGGCAGTTGGCACTCCTTTCAGAACAACGCCACAAGCATGTACCAACTGCTTGATACAGTCGTCGAAGCCGACACGAGCTATCAACTCACCTTCGATGGTCGTATCACCGCTGGCAGCGCCACAGAAGTCATCGCACGCTTTTACTACCTCAATGGCCCGCAACGCACAGAGATCATCACAAAAACGATTCCCCTGAACAATGCAGATTGGACGCGAGACATCACCTCCCTCAACTTCACCGCGCAGGAAGGCGAGCCCTGGGTAGGCCAACAACTCGGCATCGAATTCATTGCCCCGGTAGCATGGGTCGGAATCGACAACGTCCGTGTTGGATCAGGCAGTTACATCAATAACGGCGGTGGAGGCGCAGGCGGCGGGCAAGGCGTCGTGGGCCTTTTCGAGCCTTTCGTCAATACCGACATTGAAACGGAAATGCTCAACGTCAACTCATCCGCATATGTCAGATACGAGTTCAACGTCACCGATCCCGGAAACTTCAACCAGCTCCTCCTCCGCGCCCAATACGATGACGGCTTTGTCGCCTACCTCAACGGCATCGAGGTCGTGCGTCGCAACGCACCCACAGCAGTGGAAGATCCCCCCGAGGCATTACCCTTCAACGCCAGCTCCGTAACCCGTCGCTCCGATGAACAAGCCATCATCCCACAAGTCATCGACATCAGCGACTCCTTAGGCGCTCTCCAGGCGGGCAGTAACGTCCTGGCCATCCACGCCCTCAACGATTCCGCCGAAGGCCCCGATCTCCTCGTCCGAATGCAGCTCGACGCCAACATCCTGACGCTGAATACCGATGGCCAGCTTTATTACACCAACCCTACACCAGGCGAGGCCAACGTCGCTGGCGAGGATGAACTTGGCCCACTCATCCGACATGTCTCCCAACCCGAAACGCAACCTAATTCGCTCGACGACATCATCATCACCGCCACAGTCGATGAATCATTCGATACCATCGACACCGTCAACCTCACCTACCGAGTCATGTTCGGCGCAGAGGTCTCAATTGAAATGGTCGACGACGGCACGGGCAATGACGCCGAAGCGGGCGACGGCATATACACCGCCACCATACCCGCCCAAACCGCCCAGCCCGGACAAATGCTGCGATGGTACGTCACGGCAGACGATGTAAGCGGCGGCTCATCCAGAGCACCCCTCTTTGCACTGCAGTCCGGCAAAAAGCAGTCCGCAGAGTATTTCGGAACGGTCATCGCCGACTCAGGAATCGACACTGACCTGCCCATCTATTACTGGTTCAGCCAGGATACCAACGCCGCTCGCACACGTGGTGGAACACGCGCTTCTGTCTTCTACCTCGGCGAGTTCTACGACAACATCTTCGTGCGCATCCGCGGAGGCTCCACCACTGGCGCCGCCATACCCAGTTACAAATTCGAATTTAACCGAGGCGAAAAATTCAGATTTGCCGCAGGCGAACCACGCGTCACCGAGTTTAACCTCAACACCAACCTCACCGACAAGGCCCAGATCCGTCAGGCTCTCGCCTACGAAATCCACAACACCATCGGCGCACCTGGCCCCGATTCTTTCCTCATGCGCGTTCAACGAAACGATGCCTTCTACTCAATCTCAACCTTTATCGAAAACCCGGATGACGATATGCTGGACCGCCTCGGCCTGGACCCGGACGGCGCATTCTACAAAGGCACCAGCGTCGGCAGCTTCAGCAACAACCAGCTCGGCTACGAAAAGAAAACACGCACCGATGAAGGCAACGATGACCTCCGCGCGCTGAATAACGCCGTCAACCAACTCAGCGGCACAGCCCTTACCAATTACCTCTTCGACAACATTGATGTCCCCGGCATGCTCAACTACCTCGTCGGTACGGTCATCACCCACCAAAACGACAATCCCCACAAAAACCACTTCCTCTATCGCGACACCGAAGGTACCGGCGAATGGCTATACCTACCCTGGGATCACGACCTGACCATCGGATCCAACTGGGTGGGCACTTCCTTCTCGGACACCATTTACGCTGACGACGACTCCGTCCCAGGCAAGGGCAGCCAGATTCAACCCTCACACCCTCTCATCAACTCCAGCGGACACCGCGAATGGAACAACCACTGGAACGTCCTCATGCACGTCATGCTCAACGACCCCGTGATTGGCGACATGTACCTGCGCCGTCTCCGCACCGTCATGGAGCAATACCTGGACGAACCCGGCACGCCCGTCCAGGATCGCTACCTGGACAATCGCATTGACGAAATGCTCAGCCAAATGAGCAATCAGGACAGGACGCTGATGCAGAACCTCTACAGTTGGGGACAACGCCAGACCATTCAGCAGGCAGCAGATATTATCAAAACCCAATACCTTGAAGTTCGTCGCGTTCACCTCTTCGAAACACACAATGTTGATAACCTCGCTTATGGCAATCGTGCCAATATCCCCAACTCACAACCCGCCGCCCCGAACATCACCTTCGGCAATCTGGAATTCAATCCCTCCTCAGGCGATCAGGATCAGGAATACATCGAGATCATCAACCCACACAACACACCCATCGACATCAGTGGCTGGGAAGTCCAGGGCGGCATCGAAATGGAATTCAGACTCGGAACCGTCATTCCCGCAAACGCATCTCTATACATCACACCCGATTCAAAGGCATTCCGCGCCCGCACCACCGGTCCCGCCGGCGGCCAGGGCCTCTTCGTCCAGGGCGGTTATAAAGGCCACCTCTCCAACTTTGGCGAAACCATGACCCTTCACAATCCCGAAGGCCAGATTGTTGACACGCTCACCTACGAAGGCGCACCCTCCGATGCCCAGCAATACCTCCGTATCACCGAGATGAACTTCAACCCCGCAGACCCCACCAACGATGAACGGACCATTGACAATACACTCAACAACGATGATTTCGAGTTCATTGAATTCACCAACACCTCGGACACCATCACACTCGACCTCACCGACATCTCCTTCGCCGATGGCATCATCTTCACCTTCCCCGCGATGAACCTCGCCCCCGGCCAAAGCACACTCATCGTCAGAAACCAAACCGCTTTTGACATCCGTTACAACACCGCCGGCCTCAACATCGCCGGTCAATACGATGGTGCCCTCGACAACGGTGGCGAAGATGTCAAACTTGACGATTCCAACGGCAGTACAATCCTTGACTTCGAATACGATGACGGACGCAAGTGGCCTATCGAGGCAGATGGGCACGGTGCTTCAATCGAAATCATCGACACCACGCTCAGCTACTCCGATGCCGACAACTGGCGAGCATCCTACGAAACAAACGGAACACCCGGCGCAATTGGCATCGGCGCCGAAGTCAACGTCCTCCTCATCCCACGCATCGATCCCACTCTACTTCAAATCAACCCGAACGCCCCCGACACCGATCTCCCCTCCGTCATCGGCGGAGAAATCGACGATTTCTACGTCCGTGAAGACACACCCTACTTCATTGAAGTCTGGCTCAAGTCCGACCAACTCGCCGGTGACGGCCCGGCCATCACGGGCGGAAGCCTCACACTCGAATTCGACCCCACCATCGCCACGCCCCTCTCCATCGACTTTGCCGACACCTTCAGTGAAAACCAGTCCCAAACCTCCGATCTCATCGAAGGAACATTCACCTTCGCCGCCGACACACTCGCTACTGACCTCGGCGACGACGAACACATACTCTTCGCTCGCATTCTCTTCTCCAGCCAGAACAACATCGACCCCCTTGCTCAACAATTCGACGCCGTCGATACCGACCTCGACCGAGCCGCCATTCCTTATGCATTCACCACCACCACGCTTGGCCCCGTCCCCACCAACTTCCAACCTCTCACGCCCGACATCGACTCCCGCGCCGTCATCTTTGACTTCGACAACAACAACATCGTCAACTTCGCAGACCTGGCATTCTTCCTCCCCGCCTTGAACGAACCCGCCGGCGGAAGTGAACCGCCATACGCCGTCTGGGCCGACTTCGACAACAACGATACCGTCAACCAAACCGACCTCGACGCCTTAATCGCTGCATTCGCCAAACCCTTCGCTGATATCGCCATCCCCGCCAGCGCCCGCACGGAGGGCACACCTCCACCGCCCGATCCGCAATCCGGAATCAACCTACTCAACGAAGCCGAGGCAATATAAAACAAACATCCACGAACTTTTCACGCGACCACCGCAACCTACCTATTTACATTCGCCGCAACCGCATTGGAAAACTATCTCAGGTGGCAAGGTGCGAACGGATTTGATAAATTCTAATCATGGTCCCAATATTGGCATCCAACGATTTTCCTTGGGGGTTGGTCATAGTCACCGCAATTGTCGTCATTCTGTTAATTGCAGGTGTGACTTTCTTCAAGCGATTTAAGAAATGCGGCAACGACGAACTAATCGTTGTATACGGTTTAATCCCGGGAGGCCGGACATTCAAGATAGTCACGCCGGGCAAGAGAGTATTTGTTCGCCCCGTCTTACAAGAAGCTCTCACCATATCATTGAAACCAATGGAAATTGAGTTTGATAGATCTTCAAACCTTGGGGAAGGAGACTCACAATATCAATTTGAGGGGAAAGTCACATTTGGCGTAGGCCTCGAAATGCCATTTCGACGTAATGCCGCGGAGCGTTTACTGGGCCTGGAACGTAGTGAAATCAAACAACTCGCTGTTGAAGCACTCTTGGAGGCGTGCGACACTGCCATCGGCACAGACTCCAATGATAATCAGCCGGAAATCGAGTCGACCTTACACGCTAGATGCGAAGCCCATTTCAGTGAATCCTTGAAGAATCTTGGCCTCCAAATTCTCGATTACAATCTATCCTTTCATGCAGTTAATTCCGATCAATCAGCCTGAATATACGGTCCCTCGCGTTACTAGGTATTCAACCGCCTGATCATCCCAACTGTCGTTTGAATCCCGCGCAACCCCCTGCATATACTTACCCTCGATTCCTTCGCCGGAGTGGCGGAATTGGCAGACGCGCCGGATTCAAAATCCGGTGGGGTAACACCCGTGTGGGTTCGAGTCCCACCTCCGGCATTAAAATCTCTCAATCGAAACACCCCCACAAAGGGCGGTAGCCGCGACACCTGCCGCGGTTTTTTTGTAGAAATTCAAAACGCAATCGCCTCTTACAGCACGCTCCTCGATCAAGGGAATCAAACATGTTCAAATCCATCAAGGCCGCAGCACCATCCACCCCATCCATCCAAAACAGCACCGCCATACTTCTCTTCGATGACGTCAAGAAACTACCCACCGGCTACAAAGATGCCAACCTCGCCTCTGAAGGCGCCATCACCTCAGCCATCAATAAACCTGAAGTTACACTCAAAGCCGGACAGATCACTACCCTCTACCCCAATACCGGAAAAATCAAACGCCTCTTTATCGTCGGCCTCGGTTCCCGCAACAGATTCGACGCCGCCGCCCTTTGCAACGCCGCTGCCAAACTTGCCCGCGCCGTGGGTGACGCCCATATCACCAAACTCGCTATTCAGGTCATGCCCGGTGTAGGCAAAAAGGCCGCTCCCGACCAGATCGGCCGCGCCATCGCGGAAGGCATGGTCCTTGCCAATTTCCAATTCGATCAATATAAAGGCAAGGGTTCAAACAACTCAAAAACCACACGCAGCCTCTCTGTCCAAATCGACGCCTCGGCACGCAAAGGGTTCAAACACGGCCTCATAGTTGCTGAGTCCGCCAATCTCACACGCACTCTCGCAGCAACACCCCCCAACATCGCTAACCCCGCGTACATCGCCAGTCAATGCCGCAAACTCGCCAGACAGGTCGGCCTCAAATGCAACGTCATCGACCGCAAACGTGCCGCGCAGCTCGGCATGGGTGGCCTCCTCGCCGTAGGTCAGGCTGGCTCCACGCCACCCACCATGATCACACTCGAACACAAACCCGCACGCGCCAAGAAAACCCTACTCCTCGTCGGTAAAGCCATCACCTTCGATACCGGCGGTTACTCCCTCAAGGTCGGCGGGTCCATGCTTGGGATGAAATACGACAAATGCGGCGGAATGGCTGTCATCGGAGCCATGCAAGCCATCGCAAAACTTAAACTCCCCGTCCACGTCGTTGGCATCATCGCCGCCGCCGAAAACATGGTCGACTCCAACGCCTATCGCCCCGATGAC
>JANQQT010000038.1 GCA_028284925.1 Phycisphaeraceae bacterium
AGGAGGCAAACCTCACACCCTCCAATCCCGCCGACAAACCCACGCTCATTCGCCGCGTCACCTTCGACCTCACAGGCCTCCCCCCAACCCCTGCCGAAATCAACGCCTTCCTCGCCGACAAATCCCCTTACGCATTCGAAAAAGTCGTCGACCGCCTCCTCAAATCCCCACGCTACGGCGAACGCATGGCCGCCGACTGGCTCGATATCGCCCGCTACTCCGACTCCTACGGCTATCAGGTCGACCGCGACCGATTCGTCTGGCCATGGCGCGACTGGGTCATCAAAGCATTCAACTCTAACCTCCCCTACGACAAATTCATCACCCACCAACTCGCCGGCGACCTCCTACCCAACGCTACAGACCAGCAGATCCTCGCTACAACCTTCAACCGCCTCCACCCACAAAAAGTCGAAGGCGGATCCGTCCCCGAAGAATTCCGCGTCGAATACGTCGCCGATCGCACACACACCTTCGGCACCGCATTCCTCGGCATGACTCTTGAATGCGCCCGATGCCACGACCACAAATACGACCCCATCTCCCAAAAAGAGTACTACCAGTTCTTCGCATTCTTCAACCAGATCGACGAAGCGGGACTCTACGCATACTTCAACAACTCCGTCCCCACCCCAACCCTCCGCCTCATCAACGATGCCACCAAACAGAAAATCAAAACCATCGAAGCATCCATCAAAGCCCACGAACAAAAACTAAACACCATCGCCGCCCTACAAAAACCCGCATTCAACAACTGGCTCAAAGCACGACCCAAAACACCAACCATCCCCAACCGGATCCTCCATCTCGACTTCCCCAAAAACCACGGCCCAAACATCGTCGTCCCCGGCAAAGTCAAAAACGCCCTCAAACTCACAGGCGATGACGCCGTAGGCACTCGCGTTGGAAACTTCCGCCGATACGACCCCTTCTCCGTCAGCCTCTGGATCAACACCCCCGACCTCAAGGAACGCGCCGTCATCTACCACCGCTCACGCGCATGGACCGATGCCGCCAGTCGAGGCTACGAACTTCTCCTCGAACAAGGCAAACTCTCCGCCGCCCTCATTCACTTTTGGCCCGGCAACGCCATTCGCGTCAAAACCACGAAACCCATCCCCATCAAGACCTGGCTCCACGTCACCATCACCTACGATGGTTCCAGCCGCGCCGCCGGACTCAACATCTTCATCAACGGAAAACCCGCACAAACCAAAATCGACCGCGACCAGCTCACCAAAAACATGTCCGGCGGCGGCGGTAACAACATCGCCATCGGCGCACGCTTCCGTGACCGCGGCTTTAAAAACGGCCTCGTCGATGAATTCAAAGTCTTCAACCGACAACTCACATCCCTCGAAATTGCACACCTCGCAAACCTCCCCGACCTCCAACGCGCCCTCATCACCCCCCTACCACGCCTCACCCCCACACAAAAACAATCCCTCTTCAAACTCTACCTCTCCCTCCACAACGAACCCTACAAAAAACAACTCACCCAACTCCGCGCCTCACGCGAACAACGCTCCAAAACCGTCGACAACCTCACAGAAATCATGGTCATGCGACAAATGAACAACCCCCGCAAGTCCTACCTCCTCGCACGCGGCGCGTACGACAAACGCACCGACGAAGTGCAACCCGCCACACCCGCCTCCCTCCCAGCCCTACTCAAAAAACCGCCAAAAAACCGCCTCGACCTCGCCAACTGGCTCACCCACCCCAAAAACCCCCTCACCGCCCGCGTCACCGTCAACCGATTCTGGCAAATGCTCTTCGGCCAGGGTCTCGTCCGTACCCCCGAAGATTTCGGCAGCCAGGGCGCACTCCCCACTCACCCCCTCCTCCTAGACTACCTCGCCGCCGACTTCATCCAAAACAAATGGGACATCAAACGCACACTCAAACTCATCATCACCTCAGCCACATACAAACAATCCTCCGCCGTCTCTCGACTCCTCCTCCAGCGTGACCCCGAAAACAAACTCCTCGCTCGAATGTCCTCCTATCGACTCCCCGCCGAAATGATCCGCGACAACGCACTCGCCGCATCCAACCTCCTCATCGACAGAATCGGTGGCCCACCCGCCAAACCATACGAACTCGAAGCATCATTCAAACCCTCCCGACGCGACCGCGGCCAGGGTCTCTACCGACGCAGCGTCTACACCTTCTGGAAACGAACGGCGCCCGCACCCGCCATGACAACACTTGACGCATCAAAACGCGACATCTGCCGCCCACAACGTGAACGCACCGCCACACCCCTCCAGGCCCTCGTCATGCTCAACGGCCCACAATTCATCGAAGCCGCAAAAATACTCGCGCAAAACCTCATTAAAAAACACAACACAAACACCCCCGCTCTCATCGCCGACATGTTCCGTCGCCTCACCTCACAAAAAATCAACGGCACCCAAGCCAGACTCCTCCTCAACCTCTACAACAAACAGCTTGCCTACTTCAAATCACAACCCAAGAAGACCGCCGCACTCCTCAACGTCGGCGACACCAAGCCCAACAAAATCATCCCCCAAACCAGACTAGCCGCAATCACAATCCTCGCAAACACACTCATGAACTATCACGATTGCGTTATGAAACGATAACAATCATTACCCCATAAACACCTAATACAAAGATATCGCTATGAACACACCCTCCCCCCTCACGGCAGATCTCCCCCCTTCAGCCAACCGAAGACAGTTCCTCCAGCGTTTCGGCATGGGACTCGGCGGCATTGCCCTCGCCGACCTCCTCAACCCAACCTCTTCCTCCTACGCCGATTCCAACAACCAAACCCCTCGTGCCATCCATCACCCACCCAAAGCAAAACGTGTCATCTACCTCTTCCAGTCAGGCGGACCATCGCAAATCGATCTCTTCGACCACAAGCCACTCCTCAACAAACTCCACGGTAAGGAACTACCCGAACACATCCGTAAGGGCCAGCGCCTAACCGCCATGTCCGGCAATCAGGCCACACTCCCTCTCACCGGCTCTCCATTCAAATTCAAACAGCACGGCCAATCCGGCGCGTGGCTCTCCAACCTTCTCCCACACACCGCTAAAATCGCCGACGATATCTGCATCATAAAATCCATGCACACCGAAGCCATCAACCACGGCCCCGGCGTCACACACCTGCAAACCGGCTCACAATTCCCCGGCCGACCCTCCATCGGTGCATGGCTTTCCTACGGCCTCGGCTCCGACAACCAGAATCTACCCTCATTCATCGTCCTCGTGACCAAGAACAAAGGCGGCCAACCACTCGTCTCACGACTCTGGGGCAACGGCTTCCTCCCGTCAAAACACCAGGGCGTCCGATTCCGTTCCGGAAAAGACCCCATCCTCTACCTCTCCAATCCCCAGGGCCTCGACCTCACAACACGCCGTCGCATGCTAGACACACTCAAACGACTCCACGAACTCAAAAACGCCGAATCACCAGACCCTCTCATCGAAAATCGTATCGCCCAATACGAACTCGCCTTTCGCATGCAATCTTCAATCCCCAATGCCACCAACATCGCCGATGAACCCGACCACGTCATCAACCAATACGGCAAGGATGCCCGCAACCCCGGAACCTTCGCATACAACTGCCTTATGGCTCGACGTCTCGCCGAACGCGGAGTCCGTTTCATCCAACTCTACCACCAGGGATGGGACCAACACGGCAGCCTCCCCCGACAACTCCCCAACCAGTGCCGCGAAACCGATCAGGCTTCCGCAGCACTCGTCGCAGACCTCAAACAACGTGGAATGCTTGAAGATACACTCGTCATCTGGGGCGGCGAATTCGGTAGAACCAACTACTGCCAGGGCAAGCTCACCAGCTCAAACTTCGGCCGCGACCACCACCCACGATGCTTCTCTCTTTGGATGGCCGGCGGCGGAATCAAACCCGGCATCTCATACGGTCAAACCGACCCCTACGGATACAACGTCGCCTCAAATCCCCTACACGTACACGACTTCCACGCCACACTCCTCCACCTCCTCGGAATCGATCACGAACGCCTGACCTACAAATATCAGGGCCGACGCTTCCGCCTGACAGATGTTCATGGCCACATCGCCAAACCCATTCTCGCATAACATCCACCGCCCACCAGAACATCACGCAATAAAAAAGTCACCGATCAATACGGTCGGCGACTTTTTCATTTCAAGCTTCTTCTTAACTCACCCTTTCACAGTTCCACACCCCCGGCGACTTGCAGGAGGTCGATGCCGCCTGGTCCTCC
>JANQQT010000039.1 GCA_028284925.1 Phycisphaeraceae bacterium
CGACGTTTTTACCCCCAAATCACCAAACCCCTTCACGCCCTCAACCCCTCCGATCGACACCCCGCCACCCGACATTCCTGCCCCGCCACTCGGCAACTCCGCCCCATCCCCCACACGCACCTCCACCGGTGCCACCCCATCCGCCATCGCTGTTTTTCGCGATTTACGGAGTTTTTTTGCCTCCGGAGGCCTTCCCGAGTCATTCGATTTGTGCGAGCGAATCGCCATTATCTACTCTGCCAGATCCGTTTCCATTCGCCCTTACCGGGCACGTTTTACCCTAAAAAGAGACGTTTTTAGCCTGATAAACCCGTTTTCGGTTACCCCGCCTGATCCGTAAAACGCGGCGACGACGATGCCGCTCCGCCCGGTCGACCGTATGCCTTGTTGATCACCGCCCCCTGTCGCACCTGCCCCATCTCGCCCCCGACCCTGTCCCGGTGCTTCGCCAGTTCCGCCCGATCCCGCTCATCCTGCGCCACAATCTGGTCCAGCATCGTCTGAACCCGGTTAATCCGCACCTGCAGTTGCTCCTGCACATCCACCGCCAGGCCCGCAAAACGCGTCGGCCAATCCTGCTTATAAGGCTCAATTCGCCCATTAAGTTGCGATAAATGGTCAATAAGCTGCTGCCGACGCGCAAGCAAAGTCAACAACAACTCCGCTTCGCCGGTCTCGACGTAACGGGTCTGCTCCGCGCTCATTTCGTGAAGTTGCTCGTAGATCCCACACTGCTGATCGAGCAAATCGATCACATCCGCCGCCCATTCGGGCTGAATACTCGCTACGGTCATCCATGACCTGCCTTTCGAGAGCTCCGCTCTCATTCTGAGTTTTCATCACCACGATCCCATTCAATCGCGGCTTATCGCTCAAAAAAAGCGATTCCTAGGAGTTCCCCGCGCTGGTAAGCGCAGGATCACTCGTGGTCTCCAACCACCGCTGCCAGTGTTTCCGTGTCATCGGCAAATTCGGGTCTTTGAAAGCAGACTCCGGTATCCGCTTCAAAAATACCTTCGCCCGCTCGTTCGCCGCCCTCGCCTTGTCAAACTGCTTCAACGCGCTATAGCTGTTCACAATCTGAATCATCGCGATCAGCGATGCCGGCTCCTTGCTGTAACGCTGCCTCGCCTTCTCATACAACTGAATCGCCCCTTCCGGCCCTTCATACTGCTTCAAATCAAACGCACAATCCGCCCGGTAGAAATAACTGTTCCTCAGATACAGCTTCTCAATATCCTCCAATTCACCCACACCCCGCTTTTCGTACTCAATAATCACGGCATCGAAGCTCTGGCGCGCACGATCGAGTCGTCGCCCCCGCTCAGACTGCAGCGCAGCCCGCTTGGACGGCGGCAGTTTCGCCGCCAACTTCTTGTCGATCTGGTTAACGGACTTCCGATAGGCATCACCCAACTGGAATTGCATCGCCGGTAGCCCAAATTCATCCCCATACCTCGCCGCCGCCTCCTCCAGACGCTTGATCGCCTTCTCAAAGTCCCCTTCCTTGCCCCTGTGGTAATACAATTGCCCCAATTCGATCAACGCCGAGCGATATTCGTTACTTTCCGGCCTCAAAACAGGGTGATCCGTCACAACCTCCAGCAACTTCTCCTCCGCCAATTGCTGATATTTCCCGTCCTTGGACATGTAAGCCCGTGCCAACGGTACCAGACTCGCCGTTGCCTGCTTACTCTTGGGATTGTTCTTGATCAGTTCGTCGTACAAATCGATCGCTTCATCCACTTTCCCGCTCGCCCGATACGCCTGAGCAAGCCTGAATTTGGCTTCCAGGTGCAACGGATCGCTGGGACGCCCCTTCGCAAACAGGTCAAAAACCTTGATGGCCTCTTCATGCAGCCCCGTAACGTCGTACAACTCACCGGCCTTCCACAAACTCGTCCCGTGGGCATCGTTGTCCTTTTCCTGCATCGCCGTCGCGTGACGAAAGTAGAGCTCCGCTGCAAGCTCAAAATCGTGCATCACCTCGATGCGTTCCGCACGTGTTTTCAGCGTATTCCAGCGTTTTGACGGATCGGCATCCTTATCGACCAGCCCCAGCTTTTTGCGTGCTCGGGCCTCGTGGGCGCGGGCCATTTTCAACACGACGTCGTCCGGCAGCGTCTGACCGTGAATTTTCTTACGTAAATCCAGGTATTTCAGGGCCAGATCATAATCACCCTTGTCCAACCGCAAATCGTGCTGGGAGGCAATACTCGTGGTGAGGTGTTGGACATAGCGAGGATCGGTCCATTCGCCATCCACCACCTGTTTCGCGGCAATCATGTAATCCTCGATCGCCTTTTTGACGTTACCAAGGCGGGCGTACGTCTCCGCGCGACCTATGAGGGCATCTCGAAATGAAGGGGTCGCGGAATAGTGGTTCACGGCTTTGGTGAATAACTCCAGCGCATCGTCCGCAATATTACCGTTAGCGAACTGAATTCGCCCCTTGCCGACCAGAATATCGCCCTGCATGGGATCTGATTGATCCAATGTCTGCTGAGCACGCGTAAACCAGACATCCGCCTCGCGCCGATCACCCTCTACGAGGTGCGCCTTGCCAAGCAGCACCATCAGTTCACCTAAATCATTGGTTTTTCCGCCTGATGCAAGACGAGCGTATCGCCGCAGGAGCATATCGAGCGTGTCTTCGATATCATCCCTTCGGAGCATCAACTGGGCACGCTTGGCAATAGCCCAGATTTCATTGGCCCGTAACAGGTTTTCCTCACGCATCAGGCGGTCAATAACATCATGTGCGGCAGGTTCATTTCCAGGACCCGCCGCCAGAGCAATATTAACCATCCGCTTGAGAAGCCGTTGCCTGGCAGCGGAGGCGCCATCACCAAGGGAATTGAGGAGTTCCAAGGCAGCGCCACTGCGTCCGATGGCAACGAGCGTATTGGCGAGGCGTTCCTTTTGAATGGGGCCGAGCGGCGTTCCATGCTCGAGGACGGATTCGTAATGGAGGATAATCGTTTCGTGGTTTTCACGATTGTCCCAACCCTTGGCCCGTTGCCCGAGGTAAAGGGCGTCCGCAGTGTGTTGGTGGTACCTGGCGCGGAGGTTTTTGGGCAATTCGGGCTCGATTTTCGCAAGCGTCCCTACGGTTTCGAGAGCATTTTCGAACTGGTGCGCTTGGATTTGCGCGGCGGCAGTATCGAGAATCTCTACATATTGAGGAGTCAAGTCCTTTGGCAAGGTAAGATAAAGGCCTATTCCAAAGAGAATGAGACTCATCGCCACGACTGGGAGCTGCCAGACCTGCGAAAAGGAGGGTTTCGGTTTTTCGATGACTTCTTCAGCCATGGTGATTCCGACTTAGATCAACGATTAGGAAAAACAGGCCACAATTCAGGATGGTTCATTGAAAGACATATCGAGAAGACGCCTGATCTCTCGCATCGTCTTGGTGGGTTTGAGTGCCGCGATACGTTCAAGACGATAAAAGACGGACTCATCGAACAGGCGATGTCCCCCGGCCGTCCATTCAGCTTCGCGGATGAGACCGAGACGGCTGTAATTGTGGATCGTCTGGCGTGTAACCCCGGCATACTCAACAAGATCGCTGATGCGATAGAGTTTGGGGGGCAGGTTGAGGCTTTTGTTGTTGGTCATCATCGATGTCAATTGACAGTTCCTCCAGCGCAATCGAAGCGCAACGGAAAAGTTTTGATGGAAAGCGATCCGGGTAAGGAAGTGCCGACAAGATGAGCAACCGGTCGATCAGCAAAATCGCTAAATCGGTCGGTCAAGTGAGGCTGTACCTGACCCAGTCTCTGCTTTGCCGGTGGTGATTGTTGCGACGCATCCGTTCGTCGCATGCCATTCACCGCGGAGTTTAACGCATCCATGCTTCACAAATCTCGTCTACCAGCGAACAGATGGCTGGCAATCCCGCCGACAAGACCTCCGCTTACCGGCACTCGACTGGGCTCCGCCAGACGAGTGGACAGGGCATTGCGGCCTATATGAGCCGGGCTACCGTGTCCGTATAACGGTTATTCGGCATAACGGTCATTGTCGTTTTACAAAACGTCAAAGTGATTTTTGAAATCGTTAAATCGATAATTCGCAAGGATTTACGGAATTTTATTATCGGACGCCGATGATAAGAGCATGAAGATGGAATGTCTGATATTCTCTGAGAACACATAATGAATGATGCAAGTGTCCAAACTGAAGAACGAACTGCGGAAGACCAGCGACTGGCGGATGAGGCTGCGCGGAAAGCGAATTGGAAACGATGGGGCCCCTATCTGGCCGATCGGCAATGGGGTACGGTCCGAGAGGACTATTCCGAAGATGGTTCGTGCTGGGAGTATTTCCCGCATGAAGATGCGCCACGCCGAGCATATCGATGGGGCGAAGATGGATTATTGGGGTTTACCGATCGGCAATGTCGCCTTTGCTTCGGGTTGGCGTTATGGAACGGCGAGGATCCGATCCTGAAGGAACGTTTGTTTGGGCTGACAGGCCCTCAGGGAAATCACGGAGAAGATGTGAAGGAAGAGTACTTCTTTCTCGAGTCGACACCAACGCATTCGTATTGCAAGGCATTGTATAAGTATCCACAAGTTCGATTTCCGTATGAAAAGTTGATTGAGGAGAACGCAAGGCGGAGTAAGAAGGAGAAAGAATTTGAGCTGGCAGACGCGGGGGTTTTTGAGAATGGGCGGTATTTTGATGTAACAGTTACGTACGCCAAAGCGGAACCGAATGACATCTTGATACGTGTTGAGATTTTTAACCGGAGCAAAGATAAGGCGAAGCTGGATGTGTTGCCGACGCTGTGGTTTCGCAATACGTGGATATGGGGATGTCGGCATGAGGGATGCACGCTAAAGCCCCGGATGGATGCGGTGGACGAAAGAACGATTATTAGTGATCACGAGTCATTGGGTCAGTTTCAGTTTGAGGTAAATGAAGCCTCGGACGGGACATCGCCAACGATTCTGATAACGGAAAATGAAACGAATATGCAGGATTTGTATGGTGTGGACCACTATACGAGCTATGTGAAGGATGCCTTTCATCGGTATGTAATCAACGGTGAAAAGGAGGCGGCGAATCCAAACGGCCATGGGACTAAGGCGGCGGCGCATTACGCGACGGTAATTGGCGGCGGCGAATCAGTGAAACTGGACCTGAGATTACGAAGGATATCAACCCAGCCGGAAGATGCATTTGGCGCAGGGTTTGACGCGATAATTTCAAAGCGTAAGGAGGAGTCTGAGGCATTTTATGCATCGCGTGTGCCGAGGGAACTGAATGCAGATGAAGCGGCGATCGTGCGACAAGGGTATGCGGGACTTCTTTGGTCCAAACAGTTTTATCATTATGTTTTGAGCGACTGGCTCGAGGGGGATATGAATCAGCCATCGCCTGCAGAAAGCCGAAAACGTGGGCGAAACCACGATTGGAAGCATCTGTATAACCGCGATGTGATTTCGATGCCGGACAAATGGGAGTATCCGTGGTTTGCGGCGTGGGATCTGGCGTTTCATATGATCGCGTTTGCCCATGTGGATGCGACGTTTGCGAAGCAACAGTTGATGCTGTTCCTGCGTGAGTGGTATATGCATCCGAATGGCCAGATACCGGCGTATGAGTTTAATTTCGGTGATGTGAATCCACCGGTTCATGCATGGGCGTGCTGGCGTGTTTATAAGATGACGGGCAGGCGAGGATCCAGAGATCGAAAGTTTCTGGCGAGCGCATTTCAGAAGCTCTTGATTAACTTTACATGGTGGGTGAATCGGAAAGATCCGAACGGTAATCATTTGTTTTCGGGTGGGTTTCTCGGGCTGGATAATATCGGAGTGTTTGATCGATCGCATGGATTGCCGGATGGAGGAAGGCTGGAACAGGCGGATGCGACGGCGTGGATGGCGTTTTATTGCGGAACAATGCTGTCGATGGCGATTGAACTGGCGCGGGAGGATTCGAGTTACGAGGATATGGCATCGAAGTTCTTCGAGCATTTCGTTTCGATCATTGATGCGATGAACCATTTGGGAGGGACAGGATTGTGGGATGAGGACGAGGGGTTTTATTATGATCAACTGCATGTGGGGAGTGAATCGATACGGATGAAAGTACGGTCGATGGTTGGGGTTATTCCGCTATTTGCCGTGGAAATTCTGCATCGGGATGTGATTGAGTCGTTGCCGGGTTTTAAGAGGCGGCTGGATTGGTTTTTGAAGTATCGACCGGATCTTGGGAAACATGTGTTATTCAATGACGAAAGGGACGGCGAGGAAGAACGAGGGAAGTGTATGCTGGCAATCGTCAATCGTGAGCGATTGGAGAAGGTGTTAATCTATCTGCTGGATGAGGAGGAGTTTTTGTCAGCGTACGGTATGCGGTCGTTATCGAAGGCGCATGGAAAGCGGCCTTATGTGCTGACCTGTGGGGGGGTGAATCATGCGGTGAAATATGAGCCGGGCGAGAGTGAATCAACGATGTTTGGTGGGAATAGCAATTGGCGTGGCCCGATCTGGTTTCCGTTGAATTACCTACTGATAGAAACGTTGCAGCGGTATCACTATTTTTACGGGAATTCGTTTAAGGTGGAGTGCCCGAAGGGAAGCGGTGAGCTTCGGACACTCGAAGAGGTTGCAATGGATCTATCGCGAAGGCTTTGCAGTATTTTTACGCGGGGTGAGGATGGAAGGCGGGCATGTCATGGTAAGCAATTGAGGTTCTTGGAAGACAAGGATTGGCGTGAACTGGTGTTGTTTCATGAGTATTTTCATGGGGAAACAGGAGAGGGGCTTGGGGCGGCGCATCAGACGGGGTGGACGGCATTGGTAGTAAGGTGTTTCGAGATGCTTGCGGGAAGGAGTTGAAACGATCTATTTGGTAGATGTAAAGTAAGAACGCCAACCGGTTTACCGGTCGGCGACTTTTTCATTTCAAGCTTCTTCTTAACTCACCCTTTCACAGTTCCACACCCCCGGCGACTTGCAGGAGGTCGATGCCGCCTGGTCCTCC
>JANQQT010000052.1 GCA_028284925.1 Phycisphaeraceae bacterium
AAGATCCAGAACCTCACTACCACGATTCTGCAACTCCACAAACTCCGTCGGATCACCTCCACCAGGAGGATTGTACATCAACTCCGTGATGCGAAGATCGTCGGTGAGATTAAAGAGATTGGCTAGACCGGACTGAGCGGGAATGCGACTAAAGGTCTCGAGTTCCATGGCGAAAATCAGATCGCTGGAGCCGGACGTGACCTGATGTACTTCAACGGCAAGAAGATTGTCACCCTGCTGTAGAAACTGGGTGGGTAACAGGACCGATTCAAAACCCTCACCCGACGCATCATTTGCAAATGAATTGTGATCCCAGCCTTGATCCAGTCGAACGTCGTGAATCAGATTGCCATTCAGATAAAATGCCGCACCGTCATCGATGATGCTTGTAAGACGAAGTTCATCCACATCGGCGGGGTCACCGGAGAAATTGAAGTTGGTGCGGAAATATGAGGTTGTGATACCAAGTTGAAGCGAATCTGTACCAATAGGAACAGGGAGTTGATCACCACCATCTGAGAGTGCGCCTGGGCCGGATTGCCATGGGGGCGTTCCGCCCGTTACGATGACGTCGCCGTCTGCCACGATTTCCAGGTTGTCGAAGAACGCAAAAATATCTTCAGCGTTAGCCGTGGCCTTATTGCCGAAAGCACCAAGCGAGACGGTATGCGTTCCAGCGGAAAGTGAAACATCCGTCAAATGTGATTGCCATCCTGTATCCTGATCCGGCCCGTTTCCACCTGGAACACCTCTAAACTCGACCAGGCTGTCATTGGCATCCGAACCCAATCTTTGCCCATTTACCTCAAATATGGCCTGACCGAACTCATCGTCTTCGAAACTTCCATCAAACAAAAATCGATAATTGAAGAAAAATGTAACTGTTGCAGATTCAGTCAATGAAAACTGAAAATTCCATGCGCCCGACGTTGGCCGTGTGTCACGGAAAAATCCACCTTGACCATCCAGATCAACCTGAAGCGCGCCACTACCATCGGGTCCACCATTGCCGTCAAGAGAGCCACTATTCCTATCGCCTTCTCCGCCAAAGGCGAATGGAACATATGCAAAGCCTTGGGTAGAACCGTTAAAATTAAAGATCAACTCATTGGTTACTGACCCGCCGGAGCCATTTTCATTGAATGATGCCTGATTCCAATCCGGACCGGGATCGTTACCGGATTGATCGTAACGCCAGACCTGATTAAAAGGGACAATCGTTTCCGTAATCTCGATGGAGGATGTGACGGCATTGGGCAAACCCGGCGTTGGTAGTTCGAAGAACTGAATGATATCACTGCCATCGGGGGCACGGCCTTGGGAGATATCCTGCGTCTGGCCGAAATGGATGATGCGGTCGA
The DNA here is from genome assembly GCA_028284925.1 of Phycisphaeraceae bacterium. Classification (GTDB taxonomy): domain Bacteria; phylum Planctomycetota; class Phycisphaerae; order Phycisphaerales; family Zrk34; genus JANQQT01. Next base: position 1,362 of record JANQQT010000052.1, read on the forward strand.
TCTCGTTGAGAGACGTGTCAAGGATGCCGAGCTGCTCGACATCAGGGGAGAGGCCGAAACTGAGGTGATGGGGTCCCTTTTCCGGATCGCCATCGGGTTCGAATACAGCGAAACCCGATCCGCCGACAAAGCTCAGCGGTGCAATCTGATGTTTATCCGGATCGGAGAGGTTGTCGGTAAGAAAGAGGCCACTCAAATCGACTGGCAATGGATCCGGATTGTAGATCTCCAGGAAGTCATCGTTGAAGCTGACTTCCGGAGTTGTGAACCATTCGTTGACCTTAAGGGTAGACGGATCGCCTGTGAGTTGTGCGGCATTGGCCACACCTGGGGTGGGGATGGACAAACTCCATTCAAGAGTGGACCCTAATCTGGAAATGGAGAGATCAACGGCCTGGACGCCAAACTCAACGGAATCCAACAATGTGGAGCCGTTGGCAACTGTGTCGAAGAGATAGACACCGTCACCGTTGCGGTCCAATTCGAAATCCAGATGTATACCGGAAGTTGGCGTATCGCCGTCATCTGCGAAGAGCAGAAGATATTCCCCAGGATTGATGATCGTTCCGGCCGGGAAGACAAACTCGTCAAAATTGGTAGGGCTGTCACTGATCCCCATACCGGCAAGATCAAATGGTGAGGAACCGGCATTGAACAATTCGATCATGTCAGGGAACGTGCCTTCGTGTTCTGCATCGGAGACATTCCACGCAAGGACTTCGCTGATGATGATCTTCTGAAGCGAGGAATTGACAGTCCATTCGAGGGATTGGGTCGCGTCGACTTCGTCCTGCCAAACGCCTGCTGTGTCCTTGCCGATGACACGAACGCTATGCAGGCCATCGGGTAGATCGATTAACTGGATGGGCGTGCCTACCGGTGTTTCGGCACTGAATGGTCCGTTGTCGAGGCTATATCGGTAAGTGACAATGCCCGGTCCTCCGATAGTGAGAGTCGCGTTGTCGTCCGGCGTTTCGAAGGTTGGTTCGCCAGCAATGGATGCGCCCTCCGGAACATTGGCGCCTGCATCAATACCGTTGGGACCAAAGCCATCCGCTGAGGAGCCGGGTTTCAGACCGAATGCGCCAAAGATTTGGGCTCTAAAAGCCTGGATGTCAATGCCGGGAGTCGCGATGAAGCCGGACAGATCTACGCCTGTCGGGTTGTTGAAGCGTGGATCGCCATCCGTGTTGTTCGTACCGAACGTAAGGTCGGTGGTCGGCAGGATTGAGCGCGTGATGGAAAAATCGTTCAAAGGGTCGGGAATGTCGCCGAAGTGAACGAACGACTGGGTATTGTCGTGAAAGATATTGCCATCCAACTCAGCACCGCGACCAGGGCCGCTAACAGCAGAGCCATCCGGTTCGTTGAACTGAATGGCTCCGATTGACGCATCGTAAAAGACGTTGTTTGTTCCCGTGAGGAATGCGTCTTCCTTCAAAAGAATATGGTGATCGTTATCATAAAAGACGTTTCGGGCCACGGTCACTTCGGTGGAGTTAGGGTCGCCTGTTTGAGGCTCGCCGGTCGCAATGGCATTTGAGGTGGTGGATCGTGTGGAATCGTAGTGGAAATTGGTGAAGACGTTTCCTTCGACATGTGCATCGGTTCCATCGAGATCGATGCCGTCATCGCCCCCGCCGAGGAAGATGTTGTTGGTAATCTGGAAAACAGGACCGGGCCTAGCCGCTCCCAGGAAATCAACGACATCGCCACCACTGTCATTATGCTGGAAGATGTTGCCATCGATAATAAAGTACTCGTTGTTTTCGATAAACTGACCGTGGATCGCTTCGGTAGGGACATCGGGAATGATTGAATCACGAACAATTAAGGAAGGATGCAGAACTTCTATCACGGTATCGGTGACGTTGGCCCATGTCATGTTGTCGACGGTAAGTCTGGAGTTCTGAACAAGAATTGATTCACCCTGCTCATCGCTGTGTTCCATGTCGATGAAGGCCAGTTGATTATCTTCCAGTGAATCGATGAAACTGATGCCGTTCCAGCGAGCACCGCTGCCCGGCTCAACGGTCATACGTATGCGGTCATACTCTGAACCCATCGCATTCAGACGCCCACCCTGCTGAACGGTAATGCCGATGTCCTGAGCGAAATAGATCGTGGCGCCCGGCTCGATGGTCAAGGTTACGCCTGAAGGAATGACGATGTCCGACGTAATCAGATATGGACCATTTGCGGCGACGAATGTCGCATCATTGGTAAACGTACCTCCACCCTGCGGGACTGAACCATCGTCATACCAGATGTCGATGGTTTCATGATGGACGCGGTTGCCAGTGCCATCGGGGCCATCGAAAAACTCCACGAGTACGCGGTTGATACCCGGGTTGAGCGATTCATCGTTTTGGCCGCCACCCTGTTCGATGATTGTTGCGTCAAGAGCGAGATCAAATGAAATGTCACTACTGGTCGGCGAGTCCTGGTGAATTTCGACCGCAATGGTATTCTCGCCATTCACCAACAGGTTCACGGGAATATTGGTTTCGTGAAATGTATCGTCATCACCGAAACCCCCTATGGCCAAGTCTCCATACGCGACAGGATCACCGATATTTCCCGGCATCGATTCGCGAGCGACTTCCGTACCGTTGATGTAGACGACGCCGCCATCATCTCTCTTGAGACGAACGATGAGCGAAGAAACCTCGTTGACGTTATCTACATTGAATGTACGCTGGAAGTAGGTGGTGATAAATTTGTCGTTCTCGTCGTCGCCGAATTCAACGGTTGTGGTTTCATCGCCGTCTCCATATCCGAGTTCGGCATCGCCGTTACCCCATGTGGCATCGGGTGCAAAGCCGGGTTGATTCCATGCGATACCACCAATCTCAGGAGGCAACTGGCCATCGTCGTAATAATTCCAATTGGAACCGGGCGCGATAAATGTGACGGGAGTTCCTGTGGGCAATTCACCTCGCGACCATTGTCCGTTGGCATACTGGACTACCTCCCCATTTACCGTCACGGAACGTGTGCCGATGATATCCGCGGTCCCATTCAGGTCGAGAGCCGAGGTGGTTGTTCTTGGAAACCCATTGACCACTGGAAGAGAAGAGTTTACGGAGTACTGTCGAGGGATTTGGGTTAACACCCAAGCGGTACGCTGGGCGTTGAGATTCTTCATTTGATCCATTGTTCCTTCGGGAACCCAGCCGCCGAGTAGTTGGTCCATGAGGGGGTTGAAGACCTCAGGAGCAAAGACGTTTTCAATTAGATCAACCAGTGTTTCGTAATAGAGCGGTCGTATTTGTGGATCGGCGAAGAATCGATCGAAGACGGGCAATGTCTGCCCTCCGCCGCCATCGGTAGACTCTATAACGGGAAAGATAGTGGCCTGAGGATCAGTAATCCGTGAACCGTCGCCCTGCCCAAGGATGGTGTCCAAATCGTGGGGCATGAACTGGAAGCGACCATCGATAGCGGGACGGTACATTTGATAGTCGTCGTCCGTCCCGTTGCTCAAATTGGTTTCACCATTGTTCATCAGCGTCATGGTTGCGAACCATCGGAGCCATTGATCGATGTTGCCAATGGAAGAGAGCTGTTCAAAATAGGTTTCGCCGCGCGTGGGAACAAGTTCGGGGATGGGACCGTTTTGAGCGATATTCAAAAGCGTGTCAAGATCTGTCCAGTCGTTCTCGGAGGAATTAGTGCTTTTTGACCAACCGTCGTTCAGGTATCGTCCGACGTCTCCGTTTCGGTAAGCCCAATTGTTGTCGGGACGAACTTTCTTGTAGATGTTGCCGTTGGGATCATCAGGGAAATGATTTTCAGCCCAGTCACTGTTCGGAACCTCCAGAAAAGCCCATGAGCCAAAGGATCGATCGCCTCCGTTGTCGCGGTCTTCGCCGTTGAAGAGTACATTGACGCGTGTGGCTTCGGCATTGGCAAGATCAGCGCGGGCGAAAATGTTCTGGCCCATTACCTGGAGCCATGTGTATCTTGAATTAAGATTGAGGGCGTCAACGCCTTTCCAGGTAGTGTCACTTGGAAGATTAACTCGAACCGGTGGGACCGGCTCACCACGGCTGGAGGCCCCGCGAAATCGAACGCCGGCCAGGTGACGAACTTTGGCGCCGGTACCATCGAGTGTGACAAACGTCGCATTCATTTGGGCATCAGAACCGCGGTCCATTCCGTCGAACGTACTGAGTTGATCCGCGGTCATGATGATCTGAAAAATGGGTTGTGCGCCAGGTTGCCATTGGGCATCCATGTCGATGCTGTTGTCCACCCGAAACATGGCATTGGTGACCTGGCCGATACCGCCAACAGCGGCGGGCCAAGTGCGAAGCTGTGCGTCATCGTCTTCCGCCTGGACAAAATATTCAACGATGGTCCCGTTGGACTGGGCTGGAATGAAGGCGCCATATACACCATCGCCGGCAGTGCCATCGCCATTGGCACCATCATCAAACATCTGTACGCTGCTGAATGCAGTTGCGCCGTCGAATCGCCAACGCAGAAAAATGGTAGACGTGGCGATGTCTTCATCTCTGATTTCGGCGGTCACGTTAATCGGATCGTCTGAGCGTGGAATGGCCGGGGAATGCTCTACATCGCCGATCAACGGTGCGATGTTTGATGAAGCAAGCGTATTGGCTTCACCCGGCGTCCCCTCCGCCACGGAACTCGACCCCCAGTTCGCACCCTGC
>JANQQT010000064.1 GCA_028284925.1 Phycisphaeraceae bacterium
CGTCATCCTCATCCTCGCCGACGACCTCGGCTACTCCGAACTCGCCTGCTACGGCTCAACCTTCAACGAAACACCCAACCTCGACCGCCTCGCCAAACAAGGCATCCGATTCACCAACGCCTACGCCGCCGCCCCCGTCTGCTCACCCTTCCGCGCCTCCCTCCTGACAGGCCAATACCCCGCACGCGTCGGCATCACAGACTACCTACGACCCAACGACTCCAAACACCTCCCCACATCCCACTTCACCCTCGCCGAAATGTTCAAAGCAGCCGGCTACAAAACCTGCATGATCGGCAAATGGCACCTCACCGGCTACAAAAACCACGGCGCAAAGGAATTCCCACCCTCCGCACACGGGTTCGACGAAACACGCGTCTCCGAAAACCGCGGCATCGGCGGCGGATCATACTTCCACCCATACCACTTCAACCGCCAGATCAAACAACGCATCCATCCCACCGAATACCTCACCGACCGCCTACAGCTCGAAGCGATCGAATTCATCAACCAAAACAAATCAAAACCCTTCTTCCTCTTCCTCTCCCACTACGCCGTCCACACCCGCCTCCTCGGCAAACCCGACCTCCTCAAAAAATACTCCAACAAACCAGCCGCGGGCAAATCCCAACGCGCCCCCAAAAACAACATCCACCTCGCCGCACAACTCGAATCCATTGACCAATCCGTCGGCGCCATCATGAAACGCCTCGACAAACTCAACCTCGCCCAAAACACCATCCTCATCTTCACCTCCGACAACGGCGGCGAATCCCGCGTTACCTCCAATGCTCCCCTCCGCGCAGGCAAATCAACCCTCTACGAAGGCGGTATCCGCGAACCTCTCATCATCCGATACCCCTTGCGTATTAGACCAAACCAGACGACCCACGCCCCCGTCTCCTCCGTCGACTTCTACCCCACACTCGCCGCCCTCATCAACCAACGCATCCCACCCTCCCAACACATCGATGGCATCTCCTACCTCCCCGTCCTCCTCAACCCCAACGCCAAACTCCCACGCACTGACCTCTTCTGGCACTACCCCCTCACCCGCCCCCACTTCCTCGGCGGCGTCTCATCCGGAGCCGTCCGACACAAAAACTACAAACTCATCGAATTCTTCTCCACCAACAAACTCGAACTCTACGACCTCGCCAAAGATCCCTCCGAAAAAAACAACATCGCCGCCACCCAGCCCGACCTCACCAAAAAACTCCACCAAAAACTCATCACCTGGCGCAAATCCGTCAACGCCAAAATCACCAGACACAAATAATCCGCTCCCACCCAAATCTCCCTCCCCCGTTCTTTCACCCATCTCTCCCAAACCATTCAAACCAATCTTGTTTGCCCGACGTGTCCCCACGTGGGGCCCGTGTTGCATCTCGAAAGAATCCGCGCCTCCCCCCAAATCCAACCAACAACATAAACTCCAACGGAAACCTCACACCAATCTTCCACGCCTTCCAATTCAACTCCCAAACTCGCGCATAGCAAACTTTATTAACCCCACGCGCCCTCGCGTGGGGCGCGCCGCAGAATCCTAAGAATCCGCGCGAATCAAGGGGCGATAACGCCTCTCTATTAAATTCAAGTTCAACTCTCTCACCCATCACCAAGTTCTCCCGCGCCTCCCCAAAACCCAACCACCAACATCATCCCCCACCCCCACCAACTCACAATCCCGTTACACTTCTCCCACCAACACCACCACACCTGACGACTAAAATAAATCCCTACCACACCATCCCCACCCCTGTTTCAAAAGGCTACTACCAAAATGAACCTCCCCTCCCTCCTTCTCATCATCCAATCACTCACACTCCTCCTCACCCTCGCCTCACCAATCCTCCACGCCAGGGTCACCCCCGAACAGGCCGAAGCCACCTTCAAACAACTCTACGCCAACCGCCTCGCCGCCGTCGCGCGCACCGCCCAATTCACCGACAACCTCGAACTCGCCAAAGAACTCCTCACTGCCGCAATTCAATCCAAAAAAAGCCCCCAGTTTGCCCTCGTACTCGCCAGGAACGCAGCCGCCCTCGCCTCAAAGAACCCAACCGGCTACGCAACCGCCGCCAGGGCATGGCAAATCGTCGCCGAGGCAGACCCCGCAAACATGCTCAAACACAAAGCTGCCGTCGCCGACCTCACACGAAAAGCATACGCCCACGCACGAGGCCCTGAACGAACCCAACTCGCCCCCAAAGTCATCACCGCATACAAAGACCTCGCCAAATTATACCTTGACGCCAAACAATACGATCAGGCCGTCGTCGCCTATCAGGTCGCATACCGACAAGCCCTCGCCCTCAAATCCGACACCGTTCCCTCCATCAAACGCAACCTCGACACCGCCGTCACCGCCAAAAGAATCCATCGCCTCATCCGGGTCGAAAAAACCAAACTCAAACGAGACCCCAAAGACGCTAAGGCCGCAAAACAACTCATTCACCTCTACCTCGTCGAACTTGACGACCCCAAATCCACCCTCCCCTACACCATCATCGCTTCCGATGCTCCAACACGCCAAAACATCAACCTTACCAAAACCCCACTCAACACCCTCACCGAAACCCAGGTCATCCAACTCGCCGATTGGCGCCTCCAACTGGCCTCCACCGCCACCACCGACCGCTCAAAAGCCGCCATGCTCATCCATGCCTACAGGTATTACACTCATTTCCATGACAAAGGATCATCAAACGCATTCCTCAACTCCAAGGTAAAACTCGCCCGCGCACGTGTCCAAAGACAACTCGCCGACCTCAACATCAATATTCGTCCCACCAATAGTCGTCCCATACTTAATACCTCAAAGACGGTTGTGCTTAAACTCGACGGCAAACAGTACACCTTCAACAACCACAACGCAGCCATTGACCGATCCGTCTCGCCTCCCATTCTCCGCTTCTATAAGCCAAACGCCCATCTTCTCCTTCCAAGAGAAGTTACCCCTTCGTTCGTCAACAAGACATTCTCCATCTCTGCATCCGTCAAACCGACTTCCAACAACGGTGTCATCTGCGCAAGAGGCGGCATGAGACATGGAATCTCCCTCTACCTCAACAACCTGACTCCCGCCGTCGCCATCAGATACGACCACAAACTCTACGCTATCGACACCAGGCAAAAACTCCCCAAAGACAAATTCTCAAAACTCAAACTCGTACTCACCAAAGCCCCCGCAATCGAACTCTACCTCAACAACAAACTGCTCGGGAAAAAATCCCTCCCCTCACTCTTCAAAAACGAACCCTACCAGGGTCTCCAAATCGCCGCCGACACCAGAAAACCCATCGGCCAATACAAAGCCCCCAACCACTTCTCCGGCAGAATCAAATCCCTCAAACTCACCTTCCACAAATAACCAAACCTCACACCCGTCTCCTACGCCTTCCAATTCAATTCCCAAATTCGTACAGCAAAGTGTATTAACCCCACGCGCCCCCGCGTGGGGCGCGCCGCAGAAGACTAAGAATTCGCGCGAATCAGGGGAAGATAACGACCTTCTGGCTCCCACAGAAACCTTTCCCCCAACCCACCCAACTTCCAGTTCTAACTCTCAAACTACATCCCACAATCTTATTTGCCCCACGTGTCCCCACGTGGGGCCCGTGTTGCATCCCAAAAAAACCGCGCCTCCCCCTAAATCCAACCATCAACATAATCTCCCACCATTCTGATACAATAAATCCCAATCAATTGCGATTACTCAATATTCAAAAGGCCAAGAAAACATGAAATTCCTGCTTAACCCTCCGCTTATCAATTTACTTGTGTTCCTAACTGCCTTTTCCTCTTATGTCCTCAACGCCCAATACTCCACCCAGACCTCCCCCGAACAGGCCCGAAAAACCTTCAAACAACTTTACGCAGATCGTCTCGCCGCTGTCACACGTTCCGTGCAATTCACCGATGACCTGGAACTTGCAAAAGAACTAATTCTCGCTGCAACCCAATCTCAAAAAAGCCCCCAATTCGCCCACGTTCTCGCCAGCAACGCCGCTATCCTCGCGTCAAAAAATCCGGCTGGCTATCAAACCGCCGCCCAGGCATGGCATATCGTCGCCAATGCAGATCCTGCAAACGCACTCAAATACAAAGCCGCCGCCGCCGACCTCATCCGAAAATCTTACATCCACGCACGGGACCCCGAGCGAACCCGAATCGCCTCCAATGTCATCGCCGCATACAGCGAGCTCGCCAAATTATATCTTGACAACAAGCAGTACGCTCAGGCCGTCTCCGCGTATCAGGTCGCATACCGCCAGGCTCTCGCCGTCAAATCCGGTATCGCCCCTTTCATTAAACGTAATCTCGACACAGCTGTCGCCGCCAAAAGAGTCCAACGCCAACTTGAAGCCGAAAAGAATAAACTCAAACGAAACCCCAATGATGCCAACGCCGCTAAACAACTTATCCACCTCTACCTGGTCGAACTTGATGACCCCCAATCCGCTCTCCCTTACACAATCATCGCGACAGACACCTCAACACGCAACAACATCAATCTCACCAAATCCCTCCTCACCTCACTCACCGAAACCCAGATCATCCAGCTCGCAGACTGGCGACTCCAACTCGCCTCTACCGCCACAACCAACCGCTCAAGAGCCGCCATGCTCATTCACGCCGACAAGTATTACACGCACTTCCTCGGCAAAGGCTCAACAAACGCATTCCTCAATTCCAAAGTAAGACTCGCGCGCACACGCATCCAAAAACAGCTTGCTGCCTTGCAAATCAGACTAAAACCCCCGATTGATACCTCTAAAGTCATCAAGATAAGCCTCGCTGGCAAAATCTACCCCTTCCAAAACAACGCCGCCGCCGTAGACCGGTCCGTCTACCCTCCCATCCTCCTCTTCAAAAAAAACAATGCCCACCTCATTATCCACAATCACAGATCCCCACCCGTCGTCAACAAGACCTTTACCGTCACCGCCTCCATCAAACCTGAATCCTCCAACGGCGTCATCTTCGCTAGAGGCGGCGTTCATGACGGCTACTCCCTCTACCTTAGAAGCCAGTCACCAGCCGCCGCCGTTAGAATCGATCGCAAACTCTACTCCCTCCAAACCAAAAAAATCTTACCCAAAGACAAATTCTCAAAACTCACACTCAAAGTCACAAAAGATCCCTCGTTTGAAATCTATCTCGATGACAAACTTCTCGCCCAGAGACAACTACCCAGCCTTTTCCGTGTCGAACCGACCCAGGCCTTCCAAATCGCCTCAGACACCATCAACGCCGTCGGCTCATATACCTCCCCCAACCACTTCACCGGCGAAATCAAATCCCTCACACTCACTTACCACAAGTAACCCTCGCCCTGCCCCACACACCGAGGCTCCGCTTCCAATGACCCACCCAACTGACCCTTCCTCATCTCAATCCGCCAGTCCACTTCCCCAACTCGCCTACGACATCGCCTTCTTCATCCTGCCCTACTACGCCTTCAACCGAATTGAAAAGGTAGATGAGTTTTATGAAACATACAAAACCAATGCCGGCGCCTGCTTCTACTTCGCCGCCGCCCAGGCAGCCGAGGTCACATTCAATCAGGAAGATGCGAAGCTTTTCCAATGGCATCGCTGCGTCATACAGGACACTTGGCCCTGTGATGTTCTTCAGTTCCCTACGCCCGCGCCGATCGATTTGAAGAATTCCTCGCTTAAGACGAATGAAGAAAGCAGTCTTGTCCTTTCTCCTTACTTCTGCGCCATCGTAAGAGAATCAACACAAAGCGAGCCACATGTTCTCATCCTCGCCCAAAACCCATTAGGCGAAACATCAATTCGTTCCGTCTCCAAAACGGGTGTCAATGCTAACCTCGGTACTGGTCCTCAGCCCAACCTCGATGCCTTCCTTGATGCAATTACGCGGATTATTCAGAATTGATCACCACAATTACCAAATTCCCCTCACTCCTCCCCCCCACAAAACTCGCCCCCACCCCCACTCCCCGGTTAAAATAACACCATGAAACCCCCACCCCCAAATCCCCGCCGGCTCCTATCCCTCGCCC
>JANQQT010000081.1 GCA_028284925.1 Phycisphaeraceae bacterium
ATCGGAGGTGTCGTGATAGGCGATGTGGAGATTGCCGGACGCATCGTAGGCGGCGCCGTTGGAGAGACCGGAGGGGAAGGTGCGGGAGGGGTCGGGGAGCGGCGGCGGAGGTTCAACATTGGTGAACGTGAGTGCGTAATCGAGGTCTTCTGAGAGTTCACCATTATTGACGATGACCTGGTCCAACTTGACCAGCCCGATATGCTCGGCAAGCCACCAGGTTTCGTCGATGTCTGATCTGTGGTTGGCTTCGGGCACGGTGAGTGTGCGTTCAATGTCGAGTCGCAGGGCATTGAATGGGCCTGCGGGCGTGGAGATCTGTTCGAAACCGATTACTCTGATATCAAATTGATTGAAGGTTTGTAATGTTTCGCCAGGGACGGCATCATGATTGGCCGTTCCGTTGCAGGACATGACGTGTCGTGAGCCGGTTTCAAAGTTGGCGGGGAGGAGGTTGCAGGCGCTATGGGGTGATTCGGTATAGTGTAAGAGCTGGCCTTCGTCACCGGGCTCATGACCGGTTCGTTTGTGCCAGGCCAGACCGTTTGAATCGACACTGTAGTTTCGTTCTTCGTAATACTGGGTGAACGTATGGTTGGTGACGTCGAAGCGCGTGGTTTGCCTGCCGTTCAGGAATTCATTGGTCGGGGTGTCGATGGTCCAGGTTGCTGGGACACCCATGTCTGTTCCCGCGTATTGCCACACATTGCCGGTGTCCGTGGGGAAATAGTCCGCGATGGCGACGGAGAGGAGCGTTCGGGATTCAAGGTGTTGGAGAGAGGTGAATGTACCGATGCGTCTCTGAGGAAGGTGTCGGGAGCGACAGGTACGGAAGAGTCTTTTAAGAAGTTTCACCGTGCGATCCTTTGGAGGTAAGGGCCATTGGGGGCAATCAATAATGACGAGATATTGTACTGCAATCGGGTGTGGTCGAGCAATGGGGTTTGCGTTATGTAGATGGGGGATTGTGAGGATTTGGTTAGAGCACGAAGAAAAAAAGACCCTTTCGGATGAAAGGGTCTTGGGGAGTGGTTTCTATCTTTGGTATTTAGGTGGGATCAAGCGCCCCATTTTTGGAGGAGAGATCTGGCGGTGTTCGCGCCGGCGGCATCGGGATAGGTACGGATAATCTTCTTAAGGGTTTTCGCAGCAAGTGCATCCTTACCGGCGGACTTCTGGGCTTTGGCAATGGAGAGCTGGCGGTTGATCCAACTGACGACAAAGTCAGGCTGCTTTTTCGGTGTGACGGGGGCCAGGCCGTTGTCGGGCTTGACGGGTTTGATCTTCGGCGTGTTGGGTGTAACCGGCTTGATGGGTTTCGTCGGCGAGATGCTTCCTGAGGGGCCGATGATGGTCCCCGCCCCGGGTTGCCCCTTCATGCCGCGAAGCATGTCTTCGAGAGATCTCTTGGGAGGCTCTTCGCCGCGAAGCGAAACGAGAACCTTGCCGACGCCCTTAACAATGTACTTGGTTCCCTTCTTCTTCTCGGCTTCGGAGACTTTGGTTTTCTTATCAATTGACTTCTTGGCATCGTTGATTTTCCATTCCTCAATCTCCGGTTCGCCGGCTTTTTCCAGTTCACCCTGAGCCTTGAAGTAGATGTCCTGAATATAACGCCCTTTCTCACCGCCGCCATCCTTCACCAGTTGCCACGCGACCTTGCCGTGAATGACGCTCTTGGCATACTCTTTCTTGGCGAGGTAGTACTTGGATGCGCTTCCCCAGCTGAGGGGGTCTTTGGGGAATTTGGCAATGGCTTCGTCGATGACCAGTGGCGTGCCCTTGTCGATCTTCTTGGTTGAGGCCATGCACATTCCGAGAAGTCCGTAAGCTTTGTTGGATCCCCAGGGGTCGGCTTCGATGACCTTGGCGAGGAAGGGGACGGCTGCTTCATATCGTCCGGTTCGATAGAAAAGGTTGGCCATCTTGAGCATGACCCTGGTGTTACCCGGGCTTTCCGAGAGCGCCCTCTGGTAGAGCTGTGCGAGGCGCCTTTCATATTGCTTGTATTCTTCCGGGACGCCGCCGGCCTTTTTGATCGCCTCTTCAAGTTTCTTCATGAGCTGGTCGGCCATTTTCTCGTAGGAGCCGGCGCGCTTTGAAGAACCTTTCCGTTTATTCCACGGGACCATTTCCTTCCATTTGTCTTTCCAGACGAAGAGCGGAACGGAGCCGCAGAGTGAGGATCCGACGCCGCGGTAGTCGAGCTTGAAGAAAGCGACGACGCCGATGACATCGCCGTCTTTGTCAACGAGTGGCCCGCCTGAGTTACCGCCGTGAACGGTGACGGTGGACATAAGGTGCGGGTTGGGCATCGTGCGATCGGTAAATCGGGGAGCTGAAACGATACCATTGGTGATGGACTTCGAGCCGCCGTTGGGGTGACCGACGGCATAGCAGGTCAGGCCTGCAATGACCCCCTTTTTGCTGAGGCCGATGGGAAGCAAGGGATGATTGGGGTGTTCGGTGGGGTCAATGACGATGAATGCGAGGTCATAGACGGGGTGGACGAGGTAGCGGGAGTTGACTTTCTTGTAGACGACATGCTTGGGCTCGCCATCGTCATCATTAATCTGGACCTTGACGGTGTATTTGGCGGGAGTGGCCACGACGTGGGCGTTGGTGACAATAAGTCCGGCAGAGGAAAGGATAAAACCTGTGCCTGACCCCCCGCCCGCTTGGATCTTGACGACCGAGCGCCTTGTTTTACGGAAGACGTCTGCGGCGTCGGCGAGGACGGTGGTTGGGAGGAGTGTGACGATGATCAGAACGATGAGAGATTTGAATTTCATGGCGGTCGCCCCGAGTGGCTTTAGGGTGTATAGAAGTAGTACGCAATACGATACCCCATTTTAACGTGACGCACGGGTGAAGCAAAGCGGTAATTGATGTAAAAAGGGGATGTACGATTAAGGTATGTCGCCGTGATTGAGGCGGGTTGGCGCATGTGTCAAGTGGTGTTTCACATTGGGGATAAAAAAAGGAAAGAGGACGGATTTGCAATGCGGAACGACTTAGTCTATTGTGACATCCTTCACAGACTCCAGTCTTCGGCGGTTGGAGCGACAATCGGCAGTGAAGAGCAAAAATCGAGGCTGACGGATCGGCTGGATGAAGCCGCTAACAAACTACCATCTCGCTTCCACGGGTGAAGTTGCACCAATCCTGGAATTCCCATTCTATGCGTTGGCTGTGGTTGGGGCCGTAGCGATGTTTGTGATGTTGCCGCGTCCAAAAAACAGCTTTGGGAAGGCGGGCGCCGTTTTGGGGTTGGCGACGTTGGCGGGTGTTCTTTTTTATACCGCACGACATTATGCAAAGCAGGAAATCTCACTGGGAGAAAGCAGTTTCTTTTATTACACGTTTACCGTGATTGCGATCGCCGCGGCGGTTCGTGTGGTCACGCATCCCAGGCCGGTTTATTCGGCGCTGTACTTCGTCTTGGTCGTCTTGTCCTCGTCAGGCATGCTGGTGCTGTTGCAGGCGGAGTTCATGGCATTTGCAATGGTGATAATCTACGGCGGGGCAATTCTGGTGACGTATATGTTCGTCATCATGCTGGCGACCCTGCCGCAGAGCGCGGATGAGCCGGAGACCGCCGCGCTATACGATGTCAAGGCGCGAGAACCTGCCATGGCGGTGATGATGGGGTTCCTTCTGGTGGCGGTGTTAACAAGTGTGATTTTCGCGGGCGGAGATATCAAGCCGCACTATGGGGATGATATCGAAGGAGCCGAGGCGGGGGTTGGAATTGCTGCGGTGATTCCGAAAAAGTTTGGTGACCAGCGCAATGAAGAAGCGAAAGAGAAAACCGAACGTAAATTGATCAAATTGACGCTCGTAATGCGTGATGCGGGGTTGATTGAGGGTAACGAGCATGTGCTGGCGGTAGTGGATCATGGCAAGGGCGTTGTCGAGGTACGTGAGGGGGATGATCGCGAGAAGGCTGTGGGGGCGAAGGGTCGTAATG
>JANQQT010000098.1 GCA_028284925.1 Phycisphaeraceae bacterium
CACGCCCCTTCTGCCTCACCGCGGCCGCCGACAATTCAATCGGACCATTCGACTTCGTCGACGCTGTAATTAAAACTGCATCCGCCCCCAGCCCCCCCGTCATCTCCATCACGGCACCCGCAGACAAGTTGGGCTCCGCCACATCCGCACCCATTCTCTTAGCAAGCACACACTTCTCACTATCCGGATCCGTCGCAATCACACGACACCCTGCCGCATTCGCCAGCCCAACCGCCAACTGTCCCACCAAACCCAATCCAATCACAAACACCGTCTCACCCAAATTCACCTTCCCTAACCTCACTCCCTGCAACGCAATCGCCCCCAACACTCCGAAACTTCCATCTTCGAACGACACATTATCAGGCAATCGCGCACATAAATGTTTCGGCACACTCACCACCTCAGCATGAGGGCCGTTCGACGCAACCCGATCCCCCACCTTGTACTCTTGCACGCCTTTTCCACACGCCAGCACAACCCCGGCACTGCTATACCCCATCGTCATGGGTGAATCCAACTTCTCACGCACCTGACGCACCGTCTGCCACAATCCCTCATTACGAATCTTCTCAATCACCCGCCTGACATGATCCGGCCTCTCCCGCGCTTTCCCAAGCAATGACTTCTTCGAAAGTTCAAGAATCATCTTCTCAGTCCCCGCCGACACCAACGACGCCCGATTCGCAATCAGCACCTCCCCATCCCTCACCATCGGTGCGGGAACTTCCCCTACTGACAATCTCCCATCACGAATATTTTGCAACAACTGTTTCATAAAAACACAAACACCATTAATAAACCACCTGAACGATCGTGTCCCCTACACGCCCATTACATCAGAATTACTCAGGCTTCCACGCACGAACATACAAACTATACGGCACATCCGGTTCACCCCGATCCAACTTCGCAAACAATCCAAGCAAGACAAACGTCACCAACCCCAAAGGTAACTTCCCAAGATACTGAGCCTTCGTAATCTTCCGGTTCGCACTCTGGCGCCACTTTCCGCCCAGCCCGATCCCCTCAGACACCTTAAATCCAATCGGCTCCAATAACGCCTGATAAGTCTCCATCGTATACCCCGCTCTCACATGCCCCCCTGCCTCATCCTCATCCAACATATGCGCCGCATGGTCAGGATGCTCAGCATTCGGACAACACAGATGCAACACCCCTCCAGGTTTCAACACATCAAAGAACTTCTGGCAAACCTTCGTATCCTCCTCAATATGCTCCATCACTTCCGTACAGATAATCTCATCGAACTGCTCACCAAGCGTTTCAATTTTGTAGAGATTATGAACACGAAAATCCAATTGCTCCGACGGTATCCCGTGATACTCGTTAAACAACGTCTTATTGCGGGAAATCTCCCCCTCCTTGATGCTCACCCCGATCACCCGATTCCCTTTGCATGAACTCTTGTACGAAAGCATCCCATTCCCGCAACCCGCATCCAACACCACGCGTTCTTTTCCGTTTGCGGCTCCAAAGTACTCGGGCAACCGCCGATAGCGCAGCCGAGCATGCAAATTCAGCCCCGGAAATAACGTCCACTTTATCTTCTCACGCAAGCCCATATTCTTTTGCCTTTATCAATCTAATTCAACAGGTTCGATCTGAACCAGGTGAAAGTTCCGAATTTACCTTCATTCCAATTGACACACCCTGGCCACACCCGTTCTATATCCACCACATTGGCGGCCTACACTACCTGTCTGAAACAACATCCGTCGGCGTACTTAATTGGTCAACATCGACCATTTTTTCCTGCCCCGCCAGCTCAGCCTCCACCAGCTTTGCCGTAATATGAATCTCATGCGATACCCTCAGCAAACAAAACAACAATCCCGCATACCCGTCCATAAACCCACGTCGCAGGAAATAGGTATAAAAAAACCTGAAAACGGGCCGAAAACCTACCTTGGCAGCCAACCGCTTCAAACATCGCCGACGCTTCAATGCATCAAATTTGAACAAGTCCAATAACTTCAATGGCTCCCGCCTCAGCCTCAAGATCAACTCCAATTCCGCAGTCGAATAGTAATTATGTCTTGCCACCCAATCTGAAATCCCTTTGCTGAACCCGTAATGATCGTAAGGCTCCTTAACGTATCCAAGCGAACCGTTCGTCACCTCCCGCTGACCATGCCCTTCTTTCCGATATCGGACTTCGCCCATCTTTAACAACCTTAACTGCCACGTCGGGTACAACGTACATCGCTTTATCCATTTACCCAGAAAAATATTGCGACACGTCAAAAAGAACCCCACATGCCCACCCGAGTCCTTGACCGCCCGCCTAATATCCTCCGCACATTTCTCATTGCAATGCTCATCCGCATCCAAAAACAGAATCCACTCATGCTTCGGAGCCGTATGATCCAACGCCCAATTACGTTGCTGACCAAAATCCTCAAAGGGATTCTCAAATACCCTTATGCTTTTTCTTGCCCGTTTTGCTTCCGAAACAGTGTCATCCTGACTTCCGGAATCCAGCAGCACCACATCATCCGCCCACTCCAGATGCTCCAGACATCCCCCGATATTCTTTTCCTCGTTATACGTCAGAACGATCACCGTAATAGGAAAGCGTTCAATACGCACTTTCTCAGTACTCTCCGTCGCTACTTCACGTTGTTCGCTCACGACCGTCACGCCTTAACCACGGCCTCCGGTAAATCCCCGCCACCCTGCATCCACCGATAAACCTCAAGCAGCGACTCCGCCACACGATCCCACGTATACCTCTCCCGTATTAAAGACAAAGCATTGTCGCACATCACCGCCCGCTCCGCCTCGGAACGCATCAGCAATCCTCTCAACCCCACCTCCGTACCTTTCACGTCCGCCGTCACTTCAACACCCGCACCATGCTCAACAACCTCCGGAAAATTACACCCGGGCGTAATTAACGATGGCAACCCACACGCCAGTGCTTCCAAAACCGCCATCGCAAACCCTTCCGAAAAACTGGGCAATGCAAAAACATCCGCGGCCGATAACGCAGCATACTTATCCTCACCGTAAAGCGCCCCGGTCATCGTCACACTCTCCTCCACACCAAATTCCGTAACTCGACGCTTCACTTCCTCCTCATACCCATCATCAGGCCCAGCAACGACCAACTGCCAATCGCTAAACTCATTCGCCACTCTACCCCACGCCTCCACCAGATGCCCCAACCCTTTCTTTTCGTGCAATCGAGATAAAAACAGACAAATCTTCTTGTCCGCCAATTCTGGATACTGCTCAACAAATACCTCGCGATCAGGCAAATTCTCGAATTCACTCAGGTGAATCCCATTTGGAATAATCGCCATCGGATTCTTCAATCCGTAGGCACGCACATTGGCCAGCTCACTTCGACTATTCACATGGATACACGTTGACCGACGCAAGTCACGATTCTGAAAAGCCCAACCCACCAGACGCTTCTTCCATCGCGACCGCGTCAAAGCCCACGGCTCTAAAAAACCGTGAATCGTAAACATGGACGCCACACCTCGCCGCTGTGCAACACGCGCCGCATAACTCGTCGGCAACATCCACAAACTGTGATTATGAACCACATCAATCTCGTCCATATCTGCCTCAAACCGCTGGCGCAAGGCAGGAGAATACGCCAATCGGCCCATCCACTTTCCAGGTTCCGTTAAAAGCCGATTCGGCGCCCGCAACATATGGTCCGTCGCACCCTGCTCCTGACACTTCGCCGTATAAACGTCCACAGGCGACCCTTTACTTGCCAGCGCATTCGCCAGGTCACAAACAATCCGTGCTACACCACTTCCCTCGCTATGCAACCCACCAACGCAAAACGCTACCTTCAAATCCAAATCCGATTTCGTATCCAACTGATTCTGATCCGCCAAATCCAAATTGTCTGTTGATGTATATACCATGACTATCCTGTAACCCGCCCCTCTTCACCTAATTTCCCGACTACATCATCACAATGTCCGCGATCTTCACTCAGACCAATCGGTTCCTTCCCCTCGCTAACTGCTCGATCCCCTCCCATTCTCGCTCTCACCTGCCGGTCCCCCGCCTCCATCGCTCCACGCAACCCCATCCCAAATCGGTCGCAACCATATCGCCCTACGATCTCCCTGGATCGTCGCCCCATCTCACGCCGTCGATCCTCCCCCATCTCTGCCACTCGTCCTAACATACCTGCCAACTCTTCGTCATCATTCGGATCAAACGTGTACCCATTCTCCCCTTCGTCCACCAGATCCGCTGCGCACCCACATCGCCTCGATACCAACACCGGCAAGCCACTCGCCATAGCCTCATTCACCACCAGCCCCCACGCCTCATTCATCGCCGAATGTACAAAACACCCCGCACCCGCATAATACTTGACCAGCTCGTCCACCTGCGCAAAACCGACGAAATCCACTCCGCCATCACACACCTCATCCGCATATGCTTCCAATTCCGCTCGATCCTCCCCGTCACCACATATCACCATGTCCCACGCGTCCGCCCCAGCCCACTTCCGATACGCCACATATGCTCGAAACAACATCTTCAAGTTCTTTCGACGTTCAATCAAGCGACAACAAACCACAAAATACGACCGCCCCCCCTTTCCTTCTCCACGAACTCGATCCACCGCCTCCTCAAAATACCCATTATCCACTGCCCCATACTGTCTGAAAACCATCTCACGTGGCATCCCCAACGAAACCAGATACTCCCCCGACGCACCACCGGACACCAACCCCGCATCGGCCATCCGCACCAACCGCTCCATCAACTTGCGTTTCCACCAGGGCCGAGGACGATCATCCCATTTAGTCTCCGACATCAACACCGATACCGCCCCATTTTTCCGAGCCCACTTCATCCCCATCCGCATTTCAGGCCGATCATATCCCGCCACTGCAACACACCGAGGTTTCAACCGATCCAACTCTCGCACAAAGTCTTTGCTACGATCTCCAAATCGCTTATTCAACTCAGTCCCCTTCGCCAGCGTAATCAACTCGAACCCCAACCCATCACCTCCCGTCCGCCAATCCCGAGTCGCTTCCGAGTCAGACAATTCAATCCCCACCACCTCAACACCTATTTCCCGAAACGCCTCCACCGCTCCCCTCATCCGCGCAGCATGATAAGGCCCAACGTTCCGCCACAACACAACTACACAATCACGAAGGTCCATCATTAACCTAATCGGCCAGCCGTCATATCAGGTCCCGCCGCAACATTCGTACCAGCAAACCCAGTACCGATAGAAATTCGCTCCAAAACCTTGGATATCGCTTCAAGACGTTGCCGCCCCACTTCTTCGATCCCAAATTTCGTTGACTTATCAACAGCACGCTCCGACATGTACTTCAGTCGAGCTCGATCATTTTCTAAACATAGAATCGCTTCGGCCAATTTTTCCGAATCCCGAATCGGTACGATAAACCCATCCTCGCCATCCGTCACCACATCACCACAATTCGGTGTCGCAATTACCGGCAATCCATGGCTCATCGCTTCCAGCTGAGTAATCGCGAAACCATCCGATAACGTCGGCAACACAAATACATCCGCCCAACGATAGAAATCGCCCGCCTCCTCCCTTGCCACTCGCCCTTCAAATTTCATATTCGCCGAAGCCGACTCAACAGCTGATTCCGAAATACTCACTGGCCCCGCTATTCGAAACTCCACGGACTCCCTCTTTAACGACTGCGCCGCCTCCATCAGATACTGAATCCCCTTACGCAAGTTGACTTGCCCCAACCACAAGACGCGTAACGGGCGCCCTTCGTTTGTTTCTGAACTAACACGTCTATCAGTCGCCGGACCCTCAAACGCAATAGGTGCTATCGCAATTTTCTCTCGCGCAACACCTTGCGCAACCAATGCGTCACAACACCATTTTGAGTTTACGTATACCACGTCCGCCAGCTCCCATTCCCGATCAAGCCTTTCGAAATAACTCTTCGGTATTCGCCCCTCATGAACCTGCCACCCTCTCCACCTCTCGCACTCATCCAGCACGATCTGCTCTTCCACACGCGCCGGATCAATTTGATCCACAACCGATGGCGCCCCGATTTCCCGCATAACCTCTATGGTCTCCAATGCCCCTGTATCAAATGCAAACAATCCCACGCAGTCTGATGGGGAAACACGCCCGCGAATACCGCGCCCCACCGCCTTGGCATATGCAGTTCCCTTCGTCACATAGCCGTCATAACGATCCGCCACCTGCCGAGGTGAACGCCCCAACACCATCCGCCGAATATTCGATACAGTGTACGAATACACCTTTCGGTTTGAAAGTTCTGCATTAAAACGACCCAGCAAATGCTTCCCCATCGCACCCATTCTCCCAATCATCCCACGAAAAAGACCACACCAGATATCGGTGTAAAACGAGTGCAGCAATCCCAAACGATCAAACCCGATTGGAACAGAATAATGCTGCCTGGCGCCAATCTGACTTACAATCCAACGACGCACCACCGTCTCCTCGATTGCCACATCGTCAATCATTTCTCTATTTCAATTCCACTCGAATCCCCGCTACGCTCAAACACAATCTGGTACAACCTCGACCTCTATTTCGTCAACCAATTCATATTCACAGGTTGCCCAACCTGAGGCCTCGCCTTGTTACCAATGTACCAGCGCCAAATTATGATCGTTGGCACACTCATCACAAGATATCGGTGAAACACTGCCGAAACGCTCTGTGTGGGTATGTAAATTGATAGTGCCGCCAACTCGATATACAGCAACGTCCAAAGCCCCCCCCTAATACAAGACTGACTCCACATCCAGCCAAAAACATAACCCAATGGCATACAAAACAGTAACCCGACCCACGAAAACTCGAAAAACAAGTCTCCGGAAAAACCGATTGCTGACCCACGAGCCGGCACCCATCCAAGCACATCCTCCCAAATCCCGTCTTCAATCCCACCGAAATCCCGTTGCGACACCATCCACTCTAGCCCCATATCCTCATACTTCGTCGGCCAGAATTGTCGCGGAATCGGACGCACCAAATACGTCACAAAGAATCGCTTACCCCAATAATGAGTCTGCGTCTCACTTACCCCATTTACAAAACCATACATGAATACCGTGTCATTTGCACTTGAGACATCAGATGGCAACACTCGGTTCGTAAATCGCGAGACACTCAAATCCTCCTCTGATCCAAGATAAATCACCTGCCGATTCGCCACCAAAAACAATATCACAACACCCATGATTCCAAAACGCGTCACAACCTTCCAAATCGACACACGTTTTCTGGACGAAATATACCACGCTACCAGTACCGTCGCCAGAATAATAAAAGTCGGCCCTCGCCTTGCGCCTAGAAATCCATGCAATAACAATGGTGACGCAAAAAGAAATGCCGCCAAAATATAGTGACGATACCGACGATCGCCGTGCCAGGCCAACAACATCAATGCTGTCGCCGGAATGGATAGATTTACCAACTCATTGATCCATCCCGACCCTGCTGAATAAAAACCCTTCGAACGTCCGTATACTGTGAAGAAACCACCGCTGACAAGAATCCCTACCCAATAGGAGACTATCGCCAGGATTCCCAATACCACACCAAGCTTGGCCAGTTTCGGGCGCATGGCGTCCGAAACCTCAAACCGAATACGTTTTCGTCCTCTACCTCCCCCACAAACGACGCCAACACAAAACAAGAATAACCCCAGCGTGAATACACCCTGTGCAAATCCAATCTGATCCACCGACAGGAATCGCTCCAACTCACCCTGGAAAACCAGTAACCCCGGCTGAAACGCAAACACAAACATCAACATCGGCCCCAGAAATATCATTGGATGCAATGAATCACCCGATTCACGGTATGCGCGCACCATACACCATAATGGCACGACAAGCGCGATGATTAACAAGACTTCTGTCAACTATAAACTCCAATTCCCGACATGCCTGCTCTTGAACGATCGAACTGCCGCTGCCGACACACGAACGCCCCCACCCAGAAATATCTCGGCGGGCACTCAAACCGTCATTCCGACTGTACGAAGACAACTTAACGTGCCAATTGAGTACCGCTTACTGACCGACAGACCCCTCCGACACGTACTAAGCTTGCCCCATCGCATCAACCAATCGCCTCGCACACCGTCCCCACGTAAATTCACGCGCCCTCGCGCACCCCAACGATACCATGTCCTCCCTCGCCGACGAACCATTTGACAACCCTCCCAAAACCGGCTCCCACTCATCCACCGTGAACCCGCTAACATGTATTGCCGCCTCGCCCGCCACCTCAGGTATCGCCGCCTCACCACTACAGACCACCGGAGTTCCTGCTGCCATTGCCTCCAAAATCGGAATCCCGAATCCCTCATATCGACTTGGAAACACCAGCGCCAAAGCGTTACGCAGCAATACCGCCTGTTCATCGTTCGACACGTATCCCACCAGGTCCAACGGCAAGCTAGGCGCCTCTTTCTTCATGACCTCATACCGTGCCATCAAATCGGCATCATGCCGCCTCCCCGTCACCACAATTCGCAATCCTTCCTTTTCGTCGTACATGCGTTTCGCCAGGTCCAGCAACAAATCGCCGCCCTTTCGATAGGTCAAACTGCCCACCGTGATCAGAAATCCGTCAGGCTTCAATCCGAACGCATCCAACATTTCCAAATCATCTCCCTTACGTCCCTGAAAATAACAATCCGCGATTCCATTTCCCACCACAACGATCCGTCCGCTATCGCTTAAATCAAACAATTCGATCAATCGCCGTTTGGTAAATTCTGAAACCGTCGCAATTAGATCCGCACGCTGCAAAACACGATCCATGATCAGCTTCCACCTCATGCGCGATCGACGACTAATCCGCCCCGCCAAAACCTCAATCCCTTCCTCAAATGCCAAAACATCATGAACGGTCACTGCCAACCTGGCATTCCGGGTCTTAACAGGTTGCTCCTTCGGGCTATACACCCAATCCACCTCGCCACACCAACGCTCCACCGATACCCAATTCGTCGAAAGCAACATCGTTCGACACAATCGCTCCGCACGCGGCAAATAACTGACAGGCAACCCCGCCAACGTCTCAGACAAGTAAGGTTTCACCACGGCATAATCACGTCTTGTCGCCAGCAGCTTCGGCTCTACCATATCAATCTTCGCCAAATGCTCCACCATCTGCGCAATATGCTGCCCTACACCCGTGGGCATACTTATCGCACGCAACGGCGAGGCGTAAACAGCCAGATTCAATGACATAACTTCGTAATTCCTCTTCCCCTAGCCACCCGCCATCACTCGCTCATACATTCCCACAACTTCCTGACATACTCGCTCGGTTCCAAATGCCCCTCTAACCCGCGCCTCACCCCTCACTCCAATCCCTCGCCTCATTTCAACATCTCCACACAATTGCCCAAGTGCCTCAGCCAGGCTCGACACATCCCCTGGCTTGACCAAAACTCCATTCTCGCCATCACAAATAATCTCAGGAATTCCCGCCAACTCCGTTGCCAATACCGGTACACCCTTCGCCATCGCCTCCAAAATCACCAATGGCATCCCCTCCGACAACGATGGCAAAACAAAAACATCCAATCCACCATAAAATTTTGGCATATCCGAAACCTGTCCAAGAAACTGCACCCTCGCCTGCATACCCAACAAATTGGATTGTTCTCTCAGTCTTTCAAGTTCACTTCCAGTCCCGGCAAACCGCAATTCAATATCCCTGCCACCTTTCACGACCCGCGCGGCCGCATCAAGTAAATTATCCAACCCCTTCATAGGAGCCAATCTTGCCGCCGTACCAATCACAACTCGCCCATTTGCAGATCCCAAGGTTTCGCCTTCATCCCGTCCAAACTCATCCAAATCAACCCCATTAGGTATTGTCACGATCCTTTCCAGGTCCAGACGGTAGTACGACGCCATCGACTCCCGAACCGCGTCCGATACCGCAATAAACCAAGCACGGCTACGCTTCGTCACAAACCTAAACAACCGCCGACGCAATCCCGCCTTCCACGACTCTCTCTTACCCACAGGCGGCGACACATGCAAATGACAAATCTGTTTCGCCCCGGTACCCCTCACACCCAACGCTCCAATCAAATCTGCATCCAATCCGTGCGTATGCACGACATCCACCCCACGACGCTTCACAACCTTCCGGACCCCCTTCGCCGTTCGCATCAATACTCCAAAACGATTATACCTCCCATCATACTCAACCACATCATCACAATACTCCGCCAATGGCGACCCCTCACACCTACCCAACAAACATATCCCCACTTCAACTCCACCAGCCCCCTTCATCCCTCTCACCAAATCCAAAACCACTCGTTGACCTCCACCATAAAACAATCCGGAAATCACATGTACAACTCTCACATCAGTCACTCTTAGTCACCCTGCACGCGTGAACACGAAACGTAATCCCCAGCACCTCACAACACCGCGGCAACTTCGTCAATGTCAAATCCATACCAACAACGATTAACCCTAACGGTCTTTTGCCAACGCGTCATTCTAAAACAGCTCTAGGCACTGCTCCTCCGCCACCTAAGATCCTTAAAAATCTTCGATGCCCCACATATCCCAACCAAACCATACTCGTTTTCTATACAGTATTGATGAATTTCTGAACTATCACTCTTGTCTAAATCCTCCACAATAAGGATTCGTGGACGAAACAGGTCAAAGTCATTCGATCGCAATACCGTCAAATCATACCCTTCGCAATCAATAGACATAAGATCAATTGTCTGGTCTCTGCTAAAGTGCTCAAGCAAGATAGAATCAAGACGCTTCAATTGAACAGCGACTTCTTCGCCTCCGTGCGTACGAAGTGTATTATTAGAACTCTTTAAATAATTCTCCTGGGGAATGTCGGATCTCTTTACGTAACTCGCCTCACCGTCTGAATCAGATACGCCACAGTTAACAAACTTATCTCGGCCACGATACTTCCGCCAAGCCTTTGCGAACTCAGCATTTGGATCAATGCAAATGCCGCTCCAATCCCTACGATAAAACGCATATGTATTTGACCACTTAATCGGATGAAAACAGCCGACATCAACATAGTGCCCCTTGGGATAGCCAGTGCCAAGCAAACCGTTGACCACCGAATCCTCACCAAATTGAGAATAGGATGCCATTTTGACACCACGTAACGACGCAAGGGAACTAGGCAAAGACCTTCGTCGCCATGCTGAAACTAAGTTAAGCAATTCCATTCTCCTTCTTTGTATTTAATCTTCCACACCCATTCTTAAGACATCTGTTTTCCATGACATTGAACGATCCTTAATAAGACCGGTCACGATTCGCCTAAATTCTCTGTATCGCCATATGTGCATCGCTGCGCGAAATCTAGCAATCCGTTCTGTAGATACTCTCGCGGCTTTTAACTCCAAACACCAATCAATGATGCGTGTAAAGACAGTCGCACTTGAAAACCATTTTTCCCAAACTCGCCGAGCAGTCGCCCCCATTTCAATCGCATCATGCTGTATCCGCTCCAACACATCAGGTATGCCGTCCACCTCTCTCTCTGGAACACGCACGGAACATTGACTCCAATCGGGACCGGTCGGCGCCACCCAGTCATCAGAAATAATAACTGGAACTCGTCCTGCCTGCATTGTTTCAAATAGCCGGACACTTGACGAACCTCTCCCACGCGGACACAGGACAAACTTCGTGGCAGCGATATTATCAGCATAAGTTCGCCGAAATTGCTCTCGCTCTTTCAACTCGGAGGGCCAGACTGCGGACGTCTCCGCCACGTGCCCCTGCGAATGCCGTAACAAAAACAGGCGTTTACGCAGTTCGTGCGTAGACGACGCACCAACAAATGAAAACAAAAACTCGTCACCCGCGATCGATGGCACATCCGACAACAGTGGATTTCCCAAGTAATGGAAATACGCCCCTGACTTCTGCCTTGTCTTATCTCGACGCGTTTCAATTAGGCTTGTATACACGCCTGGAACATAGGGCAAGGGCTCGTCGTCATGGTCAAACACAAATACCTTGTCCATAAACTCCTTCCGCAAGGGGTGCGTGCGAACAAGCTTTCTTGATTTATCCAAATGACCGAAGAACAACGTGTAAAACGGATACAACAAAATAATGTCGGCATCTTCTGGGTCGGCAACCAAATCATGACGATCGCTATGGCTTGCAAGTGACAGTATCTGTTCGTGCGAAGCAACTGCGGCACGCTCGACCTTTGCGTCACCTTTTGGGCAAATTGTTTCCAAATAAACGCTCGCCATATCCTATCTCACAAATCCTCTTTCAAACTCATTTGTAACCGTCCATTGCCGTCACGCCGTTGATTGTCTTTTGACACATATTCAATGTCTCTTCCCTTACCCTCATCCTCTCCCAACCTTACCGTACCCTTCCCCCGTAACTTTCGACTAAATAAATAAACCCTTCTACCAACCGCCTTTCTCTTGAATAAATAACGCCATATCCCAAAATAACCCCGCAAAAACCCCAAAGACGCAGCCCAGAAATGCCCCCGCCTAAACCCATACCCCAATCCCTTAACAGTCGTCGCCAACATCTGAAGCGGCAGATAGGGCATCGGCACATTATGCCATGCAAACAAAATCTGATTCCGAGGTCCCAACACCCTCACCATCGGACGATCACGCTTGGCCGACTTTAAATGCTCCAACGCCTCAGCATGGCCCAACCGCACAACCCACCCCTCATCCAACATCCGAAGTGCCAGATCCGCCTCCTCAACATGCATAAAAAAGTGCGTCCGGTAACCACCCATCGCCTCATAAACATCCTTACGAAACACCACCATCCCACCGAAGTAACTCGCCGTTATATAACACCCCTCGTTATCTGGCGCACCATACCTCACCACGTCATCCTCATTCACATTCACGAACGGGATCGTCACCGCTCCAATCCGCGGATCATCAAACCCTTCTACCGTCTTGGCGATTGTATCCTCCGACACGAATCGACAATCATCATCCAGCGTCACCAGGTATGTTCCCTTCGCCAAAGACGCTCCGAGATTCCTCCGATAAGTCGGGCCACGAGGCTCATCCCCGGGAAAAACCTGTACATCGGGAAACTCCTCTCTGACCATTCGACACGTCCCGTCCGTCGACGCATCGTCCATTACCAGCACTTCCGCATCAATCGTTTGCTTCGCAACCGAAGCCAACGCCTCACGCAATTCATCCATCCTGTTTCGCGTCGGAATTATCACCGAAACTAGCGGCATTTCAGTTCCCTTAGCCTTCAAAACCTCATCAAGCCTAAGCTCGACCTCCCTACCACCAACAAAAAGTCATTGACACACTGCAATCACCCAGTTATATCCCGATATAAACCCCGAATGCTCGCCACCACTCCCTCAATCGAATACCCCTTCTCAATCGTCGCCCTGGCCGCCTTTCCAAGCCTTTCCCTCAAACTCTTATCCCGTGCCAACCTCGTGATCGCCTCTGCCAATCCTCCCACATCCCCCGCCTCCACCAACAACCCATTCACTCCATCCTCAATCACCTCAGGTGCACCCGCCACACGCGTCGCCAACACAGCGCGTTCCATCGCCATACCTTCCAGGATCGTCATGGGCAATCCTTCGGCCCCCACGGACGGCAACACCACAATATCCACACCTCGCAAAAACTCCGGCACATCTCTTACCAACCCCATAAATTCCACACACCCTTCTATCCCAAGTTCACCCACCTGCCTTTCCAAGTCCCGTTTCAACGATCCCTCACCCGCCAAATACAATCGCACATCCAAATCCTCTACCTTTACCACCTCAGCCAACGCCTGCAACAAATATCTATGACCCTTCTCAGGATTCAGCCGCGCCGCCAATCCGATTCGCACGACTCCTTCCTCTCCACTCTCATTATAACCCAGACCAAAATACTCAAGATCAACCCCATTCCTGATCACCGCCATTTGACTCTGGTTCAATCCCAAATGACGCGTGTTATACTCACCCGCAGCCGCCGAAACTGCCACATATCTAACAGCCCTTCCCTGCAAACATCGACGCGTCAACCATCGTTGATAACGATCCTTCATCGAACGTCCCCCCACCCACGACCGCGTATCGTGCACATGCGCGACATGTCCCACACCCGCTCTCCTTGCCGCAACTCCCGCCACCCTCGACGCAGGCCACAAATGGCTATGCACCAGATCCGCCCCCCAACCTTCAATTTCCCTAATCAACCCCTTCACACATCGCCGCCAACCCCGCCAATCCCATAAAGACCCTTCATATCCCAAGAAGACTGGTTTCTCACATAATTCGAACCGACCCGGAAACCGGTCCACATCACTTAGAACAACCAACTTTACCTCACACTCCTCTTCCTTCTCCATCTCTCGAATCAACTCCACCACCACCCTCTCCGCCCCACCCGCCGCCAAATGTGGAATCACATGCAATACCCGTAATCTGCCCTTTGCCAATATCACAAGTCCTCACCCAATAACAGCTTGTCATACAACCCCATAATTCGCTTTACATGTGAAGAAATCTCCAACCTTTCGCGCGCAACCTCCCGACATCTAGCCCTTGCATCGTCACTTAATCCTTGCAAATATCCCACCACCTTCTCTACGCTGCCCTCCCTCAAGACATCATTTGAACCCATCTCAACCACCATTCCAACCTCTTCGTCTTTCACAATCCGTGAGTAATCCCCCACCCCTTCAGTCAACACCACCGGCACACCCGCCGCTAAATACTCCCCAAACTTCACAGGCGACGCCACACGATTCACAAGGCAATCATGACGAAGCAACAACCCCACATCAAACGCCGACAAATAACTCGCAACTTCATCATGTCCCACCGAGCAAATCGTTACGCGATCTTCATCAATCCCTTCAGATGCCACGACGCGCTTCATCGCATCCGGCTGTGTCGTCACCGCCAACAAATGGGCGTTCTCAACACGCTTGGCTACCTCCCCAAACA
This sequence comes from Phycisphaeraceae bacterium, assembly GCA_028284925.1. Taxonomy (GTDB): domain Bacteria; phylum Planctomycetota; class Phycisphaerae; order Phycisphaerales; family Zrk34; genus JANQQT01. The sequence goes on from JANQQT010000098.1 coordinate 14,996, forward strand.
AACTCACCGACTGCTCAGCACATTGCCATTCACGTATGCTCCCGCAATAACCCACCACAACACGATTGCATAACCCAAACTTCTCTCTTATCTCTTTCCGACGTTCCCCTGCCTCCAAAAACCGCTCTACATTCACACAGCAAGGCGAAACCACCATTTTTCCGGCATCAACTCCAAACTCATCCATCAAATAACGCTTCATCGCGTCAGAAACGCAAATCACACCATCCGCCTCCCGAACCATCCGCCCACATCGCTCATAATCATCTCGCCACGCCGCTCGCAACTCCTCAGGAGCCTCATCCGGCTCCCGATACCCGTTCACATATAACTTTTCCGCATGATCCACCCCACGACAATCAAACACAACCCGAATACTTGGACAAATCCCACGGGCCACCATGGCGATTTCCGCCATTCCCGCCCCTCGGCAATGTAGGATCAGATTCTCATTGTCCGCAACACGACGCCGCAACCACCTCTTAAAAGCACTTTCATCACTCCATGCCCAACGCGCACGTGCAGGCGGCGAATGCAATATCGAATATCGATCCCCAATCACCCGGCGTATCGAAGACTCAATCTCCAACCACCGGGCACGCGGACCACGCCGAATTCGCTCACCAATCGGCGCAAATATGACCAACTCCGTATCAAGCCCCGCCTCCACATACCCTTCCATCGGCCTTAACACCTGCGATCCGAACACCGCCGCCATACCTTCACGATAAACACAATGGACCACAGAAACCCTCATTGCATCATCCACTTGCCCCGTCACATCTCGCCCTTCACCCAATACAATTCCGGCATCTGTCTCACTTGTTCTCACGATACGCCACTCACTTACTGCGATCCGCGACCCAACGCTTCATCCCCACAAACCGCTCCGTCACTCGCGCCCCCAACAATCGTCTTAGCACACGCGTCGGCCCCTTATAAGCTTCACGTAATCCGCCTCCAGTGTGCATTTTTCGTGCCTCCTCGAAATACTCGCGTGCTTTATCTCTAAGACCTTGCCTCAAATAAACCCGCGCATCGCCTGCCAAAAAACCCGCAAATGCAGCCCGGCGCTCCTCCGTCAGCGATCCTGCCTCCTCCAACATTCGGTACGCATACCATGCAATCTCCAGATGTTGGTCCAAGATCCTCTCAATATCACTCGAAACACTTCCCTCTACTCGCCTTACCGTATACAGCGTCTCCGCCAGGTATCCAAACTTCAACCCCTTACATGCCAACCGCAAATGCAAGTCCCGTTCTTGACTACACGGCAGGTGCTCCCGAAATCCCCCAACTGCCTTCAAATTCTTCTTCCAATGAATCGGCGCCGGCGTAGGCAATCCACCACGCAACATGTACAATACCGGGTCTCGGCCGTCATACCCACGTGTCAAGTTTCCGTCCTCAATGCCTTTCCTCTTTTCACTTTCGCCACTGCAAAAAACCAAGTCCGCCCCACTCGACAACACCTCCCTAATCTGCAACTCCAATTTGCCTTCGTGCAACAAATCATCCGTATCCAGGAACTGGATCAGATCCCCACTCGCCATTTCCACACCACGATTCCGCGCCGCACAAGCCCCTCGATTCGTCCCACTCTCCCACCTTATCTTATTCCCAAACCCCTTAACCACCTCCAAACTTCCATCCGTTGAACCATCATCAACTAGGATGACTTCCTTGTTTTCATATCCCTGCCCCAGGGCACTCTCGATTGCATGCCTCACATACCCTTCCGCGTTGAAACATGGAATGACAATAGATACCCGAGGTAAACTCATCGATTTCGTCTCAATCTGGACATCCACATGTCGAAGAAAACTGATAGTCCACAACACAGCGGCTCTGCAAAAATCCCCAACCTCGCCGCGCTTCTAGCTCCGCCTGAAATCCACTACGTCGATTGCCAACAGATCGCAACAAAAACGACTTACACCAAAGCCGTGCCACCCCCAACATATACATCCAACGACGTACAAAAGACAAATTCTCCGATTTAGCATCCAAGGCGCGAATCGTCGCCCCTAATCCCGTCCAGCGCCGTCGAAGATAATCACAGGTCAGCTTATCATTCGTAATGATGTGAAATATCGAACACTTGGGATGATAGACCACTACCCTGCCATCCATACTCAGCCGCATTCCAAATTCTGTGTCACCTCCCGCCAATAACCCGGATCCAACACGATCAAGACCGTTATTAAATCCTCCAATCTTCTTACCAACCTCTCGCTTCACACCAAAATTGCACCCCGGCACTTGATGTGCTACATCCGCCCCTAAAACCTTCATTTCCTTTCCCTTACGACTATAGGAAGAACTAACAGAACTGATAACACGCTCACTAAAGTAAGAAGGTAGTTCTCCTTCAAACTTCGGCGTCACAGGCCCCACAACACAGTCGGCGCCTAGTGACTCTACCGCCTCAACATATCCATACAACCACTCTTCACCAATCTCGATATCGTCGTCCAGATAAACAACATGTTCATAATTCGCTTCGGACAACGCCCGATTTCGACCATAACACAACCCCTGCTTCTCTTCAATCACGTGGCGTATGGAAATAGGACTGTCTACCGACGCCTCCGCAACAACATCTGCCGTCTCATCCGTACACATATTGTCGATGACAACCAACTCAACAGCGAGACCGGTCGGTACTACCAACTTCTTAACACTCGCAAGCGTTGGTCTCAGCAGACACGCGCGATTGTACGTTGGAATTACAAGCGATACGCCTTTTACACAATGATTTGTCAAATCTCGTCCCTTATTCACAAACAAGCTAAGCTTTCGAAAGAACGGACCTCATCCACCCTCTAAGTCCCATCGACCACCTACATACACCGGCCCACAATTCAACGTCGGCAAGCGTCCCGTCCCATACACATCCGCTGAAACAATATCAAAGTGTATTGCATCACGCACGCAATCAAGACTCCGCTGCCGATCACCCAGGTAAAGATCCACGAAATACCCACCCGGCATCAATCTGACATCATCCAACTCGCATCGAATCACACGCCTACCAACCTCGGCCTCATACTCAAACCCACCAACCATTCGGTTGTCTATTCCAAACACAGGCACACCCATCTGCGTCTTAACCACTGCGCCCAGTACAGGGCTCAACCTGGCGCTAGACTCAAACTCAACCTCTATACTAATTTTTGCACCCATCGAGAACGAAGAACAGGCCTCACCCTCTTCATTGCGAAGGGTCGCCCTACTCATCAGTTTGGAGTCCCCTTTTCGGCGCCCAGCATGTTCACGCAAGTCACAACTTGCCTGATACTCAGTTAACGTGTTAGACTGGTAGCGCTCGATCACATCCACCGTTTCCCCATCCTCACATAGCCTCCCACTTTCCAACAAAACACCTCGACTGCACAGCGCCTCCACCGCCGCCATATTATGACTCACAAACAATACCGTCCGACCCGCCCCCGCCACATCATTCATTTTCCCCAAACACTTCTTCTGAAACTCCGCATCCCCCACCGCCAACACCTCATCCACAATCAAAATCTCTGGCTCCAGGTGCGCTGCCACCGCAAATGCTAGCCTCACCGCCATCCCCGATGAATAACGCTTCACGGGAGTATCAATAAACTTCTCTACTCCCGAAAAATCCACAATCTCATCAAACTTCGCCTTAATCTCCGCCTTACCCATCCCGAGTATTGCGCCATTCAAAAATACATTCTCCCGCCCCGTCAACTCCGGATGAAAACCAGTACCCACCTCAAGCAAGCTTCCTACCCGTCCAAAGATATCCACCCCGCCCGTCGTTGGCTCCGTAATCCGTGATAACACTTTCAGCAGAGTACTCTTCCCCGCCCCGTTCCTCCCAATCACACCCAACACCTCCCCTCGCTTTACCTCAAAGGAGATATCCTTGAGCGCCCACAAAATCTGATCATTATCCCTAACATTCCCATTCTTACCCCCTCCTCCCAACCACTTCAAAGGTGTCCTTACCGCGCTCGAGATTGCTTCACGAATCGTGCTGTATCCCGCCACCTCACCCAGTCGAAACATCTTCCCCACATTTTCAACTTTTATCGCAATATCAGACATACGTAACTTTAATCAACCCTTTTATTCCCCCATTACACTAAAACCCGTTACAACCCTACGCCAGATCCGCAAAACTCCGCTCCATCCTTCGAAAATAAAACATCCCACCCACAAGTGCTATCATCACCATCACCACCGACGGAATAATCACCAGGCCCGGCGGACTCGTATGCCCCAACAACGCCCACCGGAATCCCTCCACCACACCCGCCATCGGATTCAAACCATAAACCACACTCACCCAGTCAGGCACACCTTCCTTACTCAGAATACTCTCGGTCGTATAAAGCACTGGCGAAACATACATCAGAATCTGCACAATAAACGGTACCGCATATCGCACATCCCGATAAATTGCATTCAATGCTGACAACCAAAGACTCAAACTCAATGCCGTCAGTATCGCCAACATCATAAACAATGGCAACGTCACCAACGCCCAACTGAACACAAACGTGTAGTCTGTAAACCAGTGATACCCCGCGATCAGCAGCACCAAAACACCAAACGCAATCAAAAAGTCTACCAATGCCGCCATTACCGGTGCCATGGGGGTAATCAACCTCGGAAAATACACCTTCGTAATCAGATTCCGACTCCCCACGATACTGTTCGACGACTGACTCATCGCATTCGCAAACAACTGCCAGGGCACAAGTGCACAATAAGTCGATATCGCATAAGGCACACCCGCCATTGTTGGCATATTCCCCCTGCCCAGCAACAACGAAAACAGTACATTAAACACCAACATCGTCAGCAACGGTACAAGAATAGCCCACGCAAATCCCAGTAGTGTCTGTTTGTAC
>JANQQT010000103.1 GCA_028284925.1 Phycisphaeraceae bacterium
GGAAGTGAGGTGAGTTTGATAGAAGCGAGCAGGGGGGTGTTGCCTCGGGAGGATCGGGATGCGGCGGGGATTGTGGAAGAGGCGTTGGTGCGGGATGGTGTTAAGTTGATTTGTGGGGGGAAGGCGGCGAAGGTGGAGAAGCGGGGTGAAGAAAGGGTGATTTACGTAGAATGCGGCGGGGAGAAGCATGAGATTGTGGTGGATGAGATTATGGTGGCGGTTGGGCGGAAACCCAATGTGGATGGATTGGGGCTTGAGGCGGCGAGTGTGAGGTATGACGGTCGGCGAGGGGTGGAGGTGGATGACCAATTGCGGACGAGTAATCAGCGGATCTTTGCGGCGGGAGATGTATGTTCGAAGTATCAATTCACGCATATGGCGGATGCGATGGCGCGGATCGTGATTCAGAATGCGTTGTTTGGATTTATTCCGTTTGTGAAGGGGAAGGTGAGTCGGTTGGTTGTGCCCTGGGCGACGTATACGGACCCGGAAATTGCGCATGTGGGTAAGTATGGGCATGAGTTGGAGGAAGAGGGTGTCTCGTATGAGACGATGAAGGTTGGGCTGGATGATGTGGATCGGGCGATCTTGGAGGGGGAGACGGAGGGGTTTTTGAAGGTGCATTACAGGAAGGGGAAGGACGAGATTTTGGGTGCGACGATGGTGGGACGCGGGGCGGGGGACATGATCAGCGAAGCGACGCTGGGGATGGTGAATGGGGTTGGATTGAAGGGGTATGCAGGAACGATTCATCCTTATCCGACCGTGGGCGAGGTGTTTCGGAAGGCTGGGGATGGGTTTAACCGGACGCGGTTGAGTAAGCGGACGAAGCGAATCTTTGAGAAGCTTATGGCATGGCAGAGGTAGGTATGGGGAAGAAGACGCGATTCAGTTTGATTGTGTTTACGCGTTTGCCTCGTGCCGGGCAGACGAAGACGCGGTTGATTCCGGCGTTGGGGGACGACGGCGCGGCACAGTTGCAGGGAGAAATGACGGAGTGGTGCCTGGGGTGGGCGAGGTGTTTGAGGGAGGATGACGAGGTGGATGTGGAGGTAAGGTATACGGGGGGAAGCGAGGAGGAGATGGCGGAAGTGTTTGGGGAGGACTTGGTGTATGTGGATCAGGGAGAGGGAGATTTGGGGGAGAGGATGGCCAGAGTCTTTGAAGAGAGGTTTAGGGATGGATATGAACGGGTGGTGATTGTGGGGTCAGATTGCCCGTGTGCGAATGATAAGGTGATGCGGGAGGGATTTGGTATTTTAGAGGAGAAAGAGGGTGTGGTTGGGCCGGCGGACGATGGGGGGTATTACCTGATTGGGTTGAGGGAGATGGAGAAGGGACGATATGGGAGGTTGTTTGAGGGGATGGTTTGGGGGGAGGATGGGGTGATGGAAGAGACGCGGGTAAGGGCGAGGGATGTGGGGATTGAGTTGGCGGAGTTGGAGGTGTTACGGGATGTAGATGTCGAGGGGGACTTGGCGGTGTGGGAGGAGGTTAAGGGAGGAAAGAGGCCACGTAGTTTGAAGGGAAGGGTGGGGGTGATTGTGCCTACGTTAAACGAGGGAGAGCGTGTTGAGAAGGTGCTGCGAAGGATCTTGAGTGGGGTGGATGGTGATGTGGTGGTGGCGGATGGAGGGAGTATGGATGGAACGGTGGAGCAGATGGAGCGAATGGGAGTTAAGGTTGTGCGGAGCGAGAAGGGACGGGGGAAGCAGATGAATGCCGGAGCGCATGAGGTGGATGGGGACTATCTGGTGTTTTGTCATGCAGATACATTGCTGCCTTTTGGGTGGGATAGGATGGTGAGGATGACGTTGAGTGATAAGGGGGTTGGGTTGGGGGCGTTTAGGCTAAAGATCGATGAGGAAGGGGAAGCGTATCGTCGCGTGGAGCGTGGCGTGGCGAGGAGGTGTAAGTGGAAGGGAATGCCTTATGGGGACCAAGGATTGTTTGTAAGGCGGGAGGATTTTGAATCGGTTGGAGGGTTTGTGGAACAGGCGATTATGGAGGATTATGAACTGGTCAAGGCGATGCGGAAGCGGGGTAAGGTGAGGGTGTTGGAGTGCGCTGCGCGGACGAGTGGGCGGGCGTGGAAGGCAGTGGGTGTAGGGAGAATGACGATGATTAACCAGATAGTGTTATGGGGGTATCGGTTGGGTGTGGGGGCAGAGAGGTTGGCACGGTGGAGGGAGAGGAGGATACGGGGGGTGATTGGGGAGAGGTGATGCAGGATCGGGACGTATCAGGCGGGTGAGGGCATCATGCCATCGCTACCGGCTTCGGGTTCGTGGTTGTCGGTGGAAGGCGCAGGAGGAGACGCGGGGGCTTTGGCGGCTTCGGCATCGAGAAGGTCACTGACAGTGGGTTTGTCGAGGGATTCACCCTTCATGAGTTTGTCGACGTCATCGGAAGAGAGGGTTTCGTATTTGAGGAGGGCTTCGGCGATGGCGACGACCTTGTCCCAGTTTTCCTCGATCAGCTTGTTGGCATCGTCGTAGGCCTGGGAGATGAGGGCTTTGACTTCCTCATCGACGACGCGTGCGGTGTCCTCAGAGTATGTCTTGTCGAAGATGGTTTCGCGGTTTTCGTTGGGGGAGTAATCGACGAAGCCGAGGCGCTCACTCATGCCCCATTCGAGGATCATGTGGCGTGCGTAGCCGGTAGCCATGCGAATATCCATGGCTGCACCGGAGGTGACATCGCCCGTTTTTCTTTCTTCTGCGATTCGTCCGCCGCAGAGGACGCGCATGGTGTGGAGGATGTACTTTCTGCCGAAGCCGAGGCGGTCTTTTTCAGGCAGGGAGAAGGTGGCACCGAGGGCCTGTCCGCGAGGTATGATGGTGACTTTGTGGAGCGGGTCAGCGTGTTCAAGAAGGACTTGAAGGACGGCGTGACCGGCTTCGTGGTAGGCTGTGCCGACGCGTTCATCTTCATCAATACGGCGGCTTTTAAAGGCACGACCGAATTTAACTTTGTCGCGAGCTTCCTCGAGATCGCCTTGCTCGACAAAGTCCTTGGAGGACATGGTGGCAAGGATAGCGGCTTCGTTGATGACGGCGGCGAGGTCGGCTCCGGAAAACATGGGTGTGCCGCGTGCGACTTTTTCAAGGTCGACATCGGGTGACATTTTGACGCGTTTGGCGTGAACTTCGAGGATTTCGAAGCGGCCCTTGACATCGGGGAGGTTGACGTTGATCTGGCGATCGAACCGACCGGGCCGGGTCAGAGCGGGATCGAGGACATCCGAGCGGTTGGTCGCCGCGACGACGATGACCTGATCATTGGTCTCGAAGCCATCCATTTCGACGAGGATTGCGTTGAGGGTCTGTTCGCGTTCATCGTGTCCGCCGCTGGAAAAGCCGCTGCCGCGTCGGCGACCGACGGCATCGATTTCATCGAGGAAGATGATACAGGGACTGTTGTCCTTGGCCTGTTTGAAGAGATCTCGGACGCGAGAGGCACCGACGCCGACAAACATTTCGACGAAGTCCGATCCGGAGATCGAGAAAAAAGGCACTTCAGCTTCACCGGCAACGGCTTTGGCAAGAAGGGTCTTACCGCACCCAGGTTGTCCGATCAGGAGGACGCCACGCGGAATTCGTCCGCCCAAACGCTGGAATTTTTTGGGGTTCTTGAGGAACTCAATAATTTCGCCAACTTCCTCTTTCGCCTCCTCCACTCCGGCCACATCACCGAGCGTGACGTTGGTCATCTCCTTGGAGACAATCTTGTGTTTGGAGCGTCCGAAATTGCCAAGCATTCCACCACCGCCGCCTGCACCTCTGAGGCCGCGGATGAGGAAGAACCAGATGATGACGAAGAAGAGAATCCAGGGGAGAGCCTGGATCATAACGATGAAAAACATGCTTGGGGGCGGGTCTTCTTTGTATAGGGAGCCGTAAGTTTTTGGTTCGCCAGTTTTGGGGTCCGTGATGCCTTTGACGACGATGAGGTCGACGACGGACTTTCTGAAGGCGTCTGACGTCACCTGAAGATAGACGGTTTCTTTTTCAATATTGGGCAGATCTTTTTTGAGTTTGATTTCGAAGCGATCGGGCTTACCAAGAATTTTGTCGACATGGTTTGAGAGAAGGTGGCTTTTGAGTTCGCCGACGTTAATTTCGTCCTTGGAGTCGTTTTTGCCCTGCATCATGATGACGAGGCCGATGCAGACGGCGATGATGATGAACCATCCGAACATGCCGCGATTAGGCTTTGGCGGAGGGGCATTGGGGGTCTTATCCGGCCCCTGCTCGTCGTTGCGAGCGTCATCGTTATTTTCGTTGTTGTAGCGATCTTTCACGGTGATGTCTCATTTGATGCCAAAGGCGGCAGCGCGGTCACCAGATTATACGCATGCCAATGCCGTTCGTTCGAGAGTATGCGGTAGCGGGTTATTTGGGGCGTTTACACCCGATTGGCCATGTATATATCGGCTTACCAGTCGCGTCGCATTGCTGCAACAATGCTTTGGCTGAGTTCGTGCACAGCGCGTGTCTTGGCGACTTCGATGGGTTGGCCGACAGGGTAGGTCGGGATGTACTCACCGGTTCCGGGAAGACGAGTGCGTTTTCGAATGAGTTTGCCGGTGCGGGCATCCTTCCACTGGAAATCGACCCAGACGATGAGTTGCGTCTCCTGGGTCAGGCCGCCGGTGAATGTGCGGCTGAGCCATTGCCTTTCTACCTCGACGATTTCGCCTTCGAGTACGGTGTCGGCCGTACCGGATTTTGCGACGCGGTAGGGTGTACGGGATTCGATTTCCTTGATAAGAGCTTCGGTGAGTTGGAATTCAAGTTTTCGATCAAAGGTCTTGTTCTTAAAGATAGGAATTGAAATTGTTTTGATGGATGGATCGAACTGGTCTCCAGCTACGTATCCGGCGCACCCCGTGAGGGTGGCGGGGAGTATGCTGAGAACGGTCAGTGTGAGAATGAGACGGGGTTGGATCATGGCAAACTCGGCGGCGAGGTTTGGAAGAACGTGATTACTTGCCGGGCTCCTTGTTGACTTTGTTGGTTTCGTCGTCTTTCGATTTGGAATTGTCGGGGGACTTAGGCGTATTTTTATCGTCGGCAATTTTCTCAGGTTTGGCTGGAACGGGCTTGGGCTTGTTGACTTTGACTATCGCGCTGAAAGTCTTGGGATCGATTTCCTGGAGCCTGGCGAGTGCTTTTCGAGCGGCGGAAGAACCCGGGTGGTCCTTGATGACGCGCATATACATGTAGCGGGCACTGACGAGATTGTTGCGTTTGTCGTACCATTTCGCATCGAAGAGTGTACGTTCGGCGAGCGATTCATCGATGCGTGTTAGAAGAGCCTGCGTCTTGATGCGTTCGGATGCGGCGGGGAATTGGTCACGATAGTCGAGAAGTTTCTGTTTGGCATTGATGAGACCGGTGGCGTCGAAGCGTGGGCCTTTGAAGGTGGCAAGACTTGCATCAATTTGTCGCTTAGTGGCGTGTTCGCGCCACTGGCTTTGGGGGTAGTTTTGCAGGAAAAGGTCGTAGGCGATGGAGGCCAGATTCATGCGGCCATCGCGGTAGTAGTAATCGGCAAGTTCGATGCCGGCGCGTTCGGCAATTTTTGTACCGGGGGAACGTTCTTGGATTCGGATGAGAAGTTCCTCGGCGTCGTCATCGGCGGGCAGTATTCTCATGCCCCATATCTTTCTCTTAACGCCTCGAACATATGCGCTTGCGATCTTGAGTTCCCTGTCGAGAGCGACTTCAAATTCGGGGGAACCTGGGAAGGCACGGATGACGAATTCGTAGTCGCGGAGGGCTTTGTAGAAGTCCTTGTTGGAGGACTTGGCATCACCACGAAGGAGGTATGCGACGGCAAGTTTGGGATGAGAGGGATTTTTGGAGATCCAATCGCTTGCAAGGGATTGGGCGGTCTTGCCTTTGCCTTTGGCGATGGCTTTTCGGATGCCGAGGAGCTTTCCTTCGGGTGTGGCGGGATCGGGTTCGTTGACCTTGACGAATTTGCCATCGACGAGTTCATACGTGGCACGGTCGGCGGCTTGCGCAGGGATCTCGTGCAGAAAATGTATTGAAGAGATGGTTATCGTCAGGAATATGGTTTTGAAGAAGCGTTGCATCGACGTTCCCTGTCGTTAGGCCGGTGTAAATTCCCTATCCGTTGGGATACATGATAAACGGGAAAGGGATGGGAGGCAATGTGAGGGTGGAGTTTGAGGTGATGGCTTGAGGTTACTTTTCGAAACCTTCCTTTAAGAATTTGACGAGTGCTGCGGCGTTGTCGGGTTTTGCGGAGAGGCGGTGATTGAATGTGAGAAGGCCCGGGAGTTGGATGCCTCCGGTTTCCTTGATGATCATTTTCCTACCCAGAAACGTGTCACGTTTTCGGACAATTTTTCTGGCGAGTTCCATCACGTCGTCTTTATTGAGCGCAATTTTTCCGGCGAGTCGTTCAGCTTCGAGGAAAGCCATTGAGATGTTCTTTTTGATCTCGGCCTGGTTGTCGAACAGGAAGTTGTGAAATTGCTCAAACTTTTCGGGTTTGACGATAAAGACTCGATGGGCGAGCACTGCGAGAGCACATGCGCCGCTGCTGCCCCCAAGAACGGCCCGGTTTGGCAGATGGTCATTGCAAGCAGATTGCAATGGGAATGTAAACACCATGACGGCGTAGTCATCGCCGAGGTCTTCTTTGGCAGCCTTGAGAAGGTCATGGAGTCGCTTGCATGCAGGGCAGGTGTAATCGACCACCTCTACGGCAACGTATTTTGCATTCTTGTTTCCCAAGATGGGGTGGGCATAGCGACTGAAATTGTAATATCCCTGAGCAACGCTCACGGCAGGGAGATCGTAGAGTTCTTCTGAATATCTGTGGGACTTGGTTCCCCAATCACCGAAGTAGTCAATTTTAACCGGCTTATCACCAGGTGTTTGTGTTTTGTCGGTCACTTTGTCAGTTGAAGGTGGGGCATCATCGGCGTAATTGCCAGTGGGAATTGTCTCGGCGATAGATGGGTTGATCACGATCTGTGAGACGATGAGGACGAGTACCATCCCGACACCGGCCACGGATGCGGCGGCGCGAGGAACTTGCGGCCAGATCCGTACCCTTTTGCCCTGGGCAAATATCGCGAATGCGAGGATGACTCCGAGGAGGTGTTCGATGAGGCAGTAGACACAGAAAGTCCCTTCAATGAAGTAGATCTGTACAAATACAAACCAGATGGCTGCCAGAGTGATTGCAGCTGCACCGATATGGAGGATGATCCAAGCTTTCTGTAATGCAGTCTGACGTTGGCCTGCATCCATCCAGAAGAGTGTAAATGCGAGTGTCCCATAAATGACCGCTGCGAGGGCAGAAACCGGGATAACGGTAAGGAAACTTGCAAATCGTTTGCTTTCGAGGACGGTCTTGCAATCGATCCATGAAGCGCCGCCGCACATGGCAATATCGGGGGTTGAGCCGGCGACGATGATAGAGATGGAAATGGTGAGGAGGAAGAGCGCCAATCCGAGAGCGAGGGTAGCGATGATGCGCATGAAAATCATGGCGTGCTTGGAGGGCATGTGTTCGTTGAGGGGTTGGTCGACGGAATCTGACATATAAGAATCACTCTCTGATCTGGCCATGTCCTCTGACGACCCATTTGTAGGTGGTCAGATCAATTGCCCCCATCGGTCCTCTGGCGTGTAATTTATCGGTACTGATTCCGATTTCGGCGCCGAGACCGTATTCTCCCCCATCGCTGAACCGTGTGGAGCAGTTGACCATGACATCGGCAGAATCGACGCGGGCGATAAATTGGTCGGCGGCGAGAATGTCGGCGGTGAGAATGGCATCGGTGTGACGAGAGCCGTATTGGTTGATGTGATCGATTGCGTCGTCGATGGAGTCGACGACTTTGATTGCGACGATGAGATCGAGGAATTCGGTGGCCCAGTCTTCATCGGTAGCGGGGATGAGTTTATCGGCGGGGAGGACGCCCGAGAGAAGCTGGGTAGTTGTGGGGCATGCGCGTATTTCGACGTCAAATGAAGCGAGTTGACGGCAGGTTTCGCGGAGGATGTCGGTGGCTTGGCGATGGAAGAGGAAGGTTTCGGCCGCGTTGCAGACGCCAGTACGCTGGACTTTGGAGTTGACGCAGACATCGACGGCCATGGATTCGGGAAGATCAACGGCGTGCTGATCTACATAGACGTGGCAGTTGCCGGTGTAATGTTTGATGACCGGGATGTTGGATTGCTCGACGACCGCACGGATGAGGCTTTCACCGCCTCTTGGGATTACGACGTCAATGTACTGATCCTGCTTGAGAAGTGATGTGACGGCGGCCCGGTCGGTAGTTTCGACGAGTTGGATGGCGGCGGAATCGAAGCCTTGTTCGTCCAGGGTATCGCGAATGACTGAAGCAATGGCGGTGTTGGAGAAAAAGGCTTCCTTTCCACCGCGGAGGATGAGTGCGTTGCCGCTGTTGATGCAGAGGGCTGCGGCGTCGGAGGTGACGTTAGGCCGGCTTTCGTAGATGAAGAGGACGACACCGAGTGGGACGCGTGTTTTTTCGATTCGAAGGCCGTTCGGTCGAACGAAGCCTTCAATGATCTGCCCGACGGGGTCTTTCTGTTGGGCGATTTGCCTGACTGAGAGCGCCATTTTTTCGACGCGCGATTGGTCTAGGCGAAGACGATCGATCATGGCGGAAGTGAGGTTGAACTCGGGGGCGCGGTCGATATCGCGCTGGTTGGCCGCGATGATTTGTGGTGTGCGTTCAACGAGGAGGTCGGCCATGCGTAGAAGAAGGGCGGCACGGCGTTCGCCATCGGTTACGGCAAGCTTGTGACTTGCGGCGCGTGCGCGTTCGGCAAGCTGGGTGGTGTATGTGGGAATATCGATGGCCTGAGCTGGAGTCTGTGTCATTTTGTTGCCAGGGTTGGGGATTTAGGTTGAACCGACCTGGAATCGGGTCTTTTCTAGTCAGTCGTTTGTCTTCGCGGCGACGATGACGGTTGCATGTGTGGGCATCTCGGTTGAAACGATTTGAATGCCTGGAGGGAGATGATAATAGAGCTTGACCTTGGTGCGTTCGGGGATGGGCACTTTCCTCTGTGCTTCGACGGCAAGCTTGGAGAGCAAGGTGTCATCGAGGCTGACGTAGGCGACGACCTTTTCATCGGACTGTTTGAACTGCTTAATACGAGCGGCAGTACCTCTGATTTTAAGTCCGGCGATGTATTTGGGTTCAACTTTTATCTGGCCGTGTCTCATCAGGTCTTCGGAAGGCCCCTGTATCCAGATGGGAGTCGACGGAAGGGTAATGGTTTCGTTCTGGTCAGCAAGTTTAAAATTGACGGTAACGGTGGTTTGAGTGAGCCTAATACTTTTCCGAACAAGTTTTTCATCCAAGAACTGTACGCGAGCAGGAGCGGATTTGGTCTCGTTGGCGCCATTTACCATTGACTGGAAATCGATGAGGGCATCGAGAACGAGGGTCTTTCGAAACTCGTCGAGAACGGATTGGGGCAGTTCGACGTTGATAAAGGATGGTGTGAATCTGGCATCCTTGATGTTATAGGTCTGATTTGGTCTAACGCGGATGGGGCATTGGTGATTGACAAGACTGTCGATGGTGATGTCGATTGCCTTAGGTGTGACGCGTACAAGGTTGACGTGGATGTTTCTGGCGACGAGTTCGCGCTGAATCTCCTTTTCGAGGAGAATCTGTTGATTGGAGGATTTGGGATCGACTTCGGGTTTGAGCGTTACACCTGCTGCGAGAAACTCCCGTGCTTTTTGAATTTCGGAGACTGCACCGCGGAGGATGGGCTGGAACGAGCCGTGGTTTTGGGATTGAACAAAGCGTCGCTGACCCAGTTCAATGGAAACGGGTACTGGGTCAGCGGGTTCCCAAGTCTGCACGTTCTGTGCCTCGGCATAGAGCCAGATAAGAATCGTGATGAAGATCACCAGAATGTAATCAGGAAGACGTCTGGTCCAATTCATGGCAAGCTCTTTCTTCAGGCGGCGTCTTTCTCGTTTGCAGTAAGGGGTGTATCAGGTGCGGGCTGTGAGGAAACGGAGGAGGACGGCTTGGCAGCCGAGGGTTTGGATTCGGAGACAGATTTTGATTTTTTTGACGGTTCGGGATCGGGATCGGTTTCGGGATCAGTGGCTTCTGTGGTTTGCTGACTGAGTCCGCGTTTTAACATAGACCGAAGGCCTTCGGTGGAAAGCTTTCTGAGCAGGTGGCCGCGTTCCGCAAGTGTAATGGCACCTGTCTCTTCCGAGACAACGACGACGAGGCAATCGGCTTCGAGACTCAGGCCGACGGCAGCGCGATGCCTTGAGCCAAGTTCCTGAGCGAGTTCATCGCCTTCGGAAAGAGGGAACTGGACACCTGCGGCGATGACCTTTGCGCCGCGAATGACCACGCCCATGTCGTGGAGCGCGCTGCCGGGCCAAAAGATGGTGTTCAGGAGTTCGGCGGTGAGATCGGCGTTGATTGGCGTGCCGGCCTCCTCGATTCCTTTCAGTCCAACGGAGCGCTCGATGGCCATGATGGCTCCGACTTTGTTCTTGGAGAGATAGGCGACGGATTTGACGATCTGGGTGATAGCCCGTTCGGAGTCAGTAATGTTTGTTCTGTTAAAGATGCGCCCCTCGCCGAGGCGAACGAGTGCACGTCGAAGCTCGGGTTGAAAGACGATGACGAGCGCGAATGCAGTGAAGAGGATTACTTTGTCGAGGAGGAATCGTATGCGATCGAATCCGGCGTTGTCCGCACCGACAAGTGCGACGAGAATCATAGCCGTGAGGAGGACCACGCCACCGCCGACCAGAACGCGCGCTCCTCGTGTGCCGCGAAGGAATCGAAAGATAATGTAGACCACGGCTGAGATGAGCAACAGCTCGAGCAACACTTCGAAGAAGTTGTAGCCGTTAAGGCGGGTAAAAATTCTCTGTATTCCATCGAACAACGTAAACACCTTTTGGTGAGGTGGGTTTGACCATGGGCGTGGGTCATCGGGACATGACCCGTATCTACTATATTATAGAATATCGGCCATTTACGGCCAATTCCGAAGTGTAAGATAGGTATAGGGTTGCCGAATAAAGTCGCAGCGCGTATCTTTATTCCGACATTGAAAGATGGCTCACTTGATACAACCACCCGGCCAAACGCCACGGAAGGCATGACCTATGGCAACCAGCACCTCTAAACGTCCCACCTCGAAACGAAATAAACGTGATGCGGAAACGATGGCAAAATCTCAGCGTGAGATTTCTGTGTCCGAGTTTTTCGCTAAGAATCGTCATTTGCTTGGGTTTGATAACCCGAGAAAAGCCGTGCTGACAACGGTAAAAGAGGCGGTGGACAACGCGTTGGACGCGTGTGAAGAGGCAGGGATATTGCCGAGTCTGTTTGTGGGGATTCGACCGCTAAGTGAAACGCGCTTTGAGATTACGGTGCGAGATAACGGGCCGGGGATTGTGAGGCGGCAGGTGGAGAATGTCTTCGGAAAGTTGTTGTACGGATCGAAGTTTCATCGTCTGAAAATGTCCAGGGGGCAACAGGGAATTGGCATTGCGGCGGCGGGAATGTACGCGTTGATGACGACGGGCAAGCCAATGGTGATTCATACGAAGCCTAAGAAGAACAAACCAAGCCACTGCCTGACGCTTGCGATTGATATGCAGAAGAATAAGGCGGACGTCTCTGATGAAGAGGAGCGTCATGATTTCCCCTCACCGACGGGTACGGAGGTGGTCCTGCAACTTGAGGGACGGTATCAGCGTGGCAAACAGTCGGTGGATGAGTATTTGCAGCAAACCGCGATTGCGAACCCTCATGCCCAGATCATTTATCAGCCACCTGATGCGTGTAAGTCACGAGAAGATGATGAGGATGCCGGGCCTAGTCTGATCGATGATCTTGATCACGCAATGAGGCTTGCGGAGGAAATAGAAGAGACAACGACAACACCCGGCGGGACGGTGATCTTTCCAAGAGCAATTGAGAGTCTGCCGGAGGACACCAAGGAGATCAAGCCGCATCCTCAGGGGATTGAGCTGGGGATGCTGATCAAGATGGTGAAGGATTCTGATTCGTCGCAACTGGGTGGTTTTCTGCAAAATGAGTTTTGCAGGGTTAGTCTGCGTGTGGCGAACGAGATTACGGATCGCGCGCAAGATTTGGTCAAAGGTATTTCCACGATCACGAACCGGACGTATCTTTCGAAGATCGGCCATTCGGAGTGCGAGGCCATTTATGGCGCGATTCAGGATATGCGGTTTATGTCACCGCCGACGGATTGTCTTGCACCGATTGGTGATGATGTGATTCGAGCGGGAATGTTGAAGGGCGTTCGCGCAGAGTTTTATACTTCGGTAACACGGCCTCCGGCGGTGTATCGGGGTAATCCGTTTCAGATTGAGGTGGGGTTGGCGTTTGGAGGTGATTTGCCATCGGATGAACCGGGTCGGGTTATCCGATTTGCCAACCGTGTACCGCTGTTGTATCAACAATCGGCTTGCTGTGCATTTAAGGCGGTGGCGGAGCCGATCTGGCGTAATTACGGGTTGTCACAGCCAAAAGGGTCACTGCCGGTAGGGCCACTTGTGATCATGGTCCATATGGCGAGCGTGTGGGTACCGTTTACATCGGAGTCCAAGGAAGCGATCGCGGATTATGATGAGATTCGCAAGGAGATGAAACTGGCGTTGAGTGAGTGCGGGCGGAAGTTGAAGACATACCTGAATCGTCGGGCCAAGGTGAAGCGAGAGAATGAACGCCGGAGTATTTTCGGGAAGTATCTCGGGGAAGTGGTGCGGTCATTGAACGTGATTGATCCGAAGCTGAAGCCTGCGAAATTGAAGAGTCAGTTTGAGGAGGTGGCGCGGCGTTATACCGAAACGGCGGATATGGAATTTGATGAAGATGGGAATGTATTGAAGAAAGAAAAAGGAACCAGGGAGAAGACAGACGACACGGTGGTGATTGTAGATCGGAGCGCGATTGAGACGGTGACTCCGTCGAAGCGTAAACGTGGTGATGCGGCGGTGGAGGATCTGGATCAACAGGAACTGTTTGCGTAAGCCGCAGAAGGCGACGCGACAAGGTGATTGCAAGGAAGCGGGAATCGATACGATGGCGAAGAAGAAAGTGACCAAGAAGAAGGTCGTGAAAAAGAAAGTGACGAAGAAGGCGGCGCCTGTGAAGAAGGGGAAGACGACGAAGAAGAAGGTCACGAAGAAAACTACACAGAAGAAGGCGACGGGCGATGGGACAACGAAGAAGGTGGTTCGTCGAAAGAAGCGTACCCATGCGGATACGGCGAAGCTGCTGGTGGAATTGGCGGGTAATATCGCGACACAGGTTGCGGATGAGCAAGATCCGGGGATGGAGATACCAATCCGTGCATTATCGAATGTGAGTTTTGATGCGCGGGCGGGGTTGATTCGGATGGGGACGAATGCGCAACGTCGATCGTTTTTTAATGTGGCGCATGCGAAGAAGTTTATGCAGACCACAATTATTGCGGCAGGGTGTAAGCAGTTGGCGGATCAGAAAAAGAGCACTTCGTTGCGTGACTTGTTTTATCACTCGAAGCGGACGATTGAAGGGACGCGGGAGAATACGTTTGACGATCAGAAGGAATCGGACCCGATCATTGAAGATCTTGAGGTTGCGTTGGGGAGTATGCGTGAAGAGTTGGGGTTGTATGCTGAGCCGCGTGGGGCGATGGTGGGACCGATGGTGATTGAGGACAATGGGGATACGATTGATTTGTCGAAAATGGGGTCCGGCGGGTGGGCGATACCGAGTATTGTGGAAGACAGCGTGCTTAAGTTTAAGCGTGGTTCGGCGAAGTTTGTGTTGCTGGTTGAGAAAGGGGCGGTTTGGGGCCGGTTTAACCAGGACAAGTTCTGGCAAAAACACAAGTGCATGATTGTGCATGGGAGTGGTCAGCCGCCGCGCGGTGTGAGGCGGTTGTTGTACCGAATGCATCATGAACTGAAGCTGCCGGTTTTTGTGCTCGTGGATAATGATCCCTGGGGGTATTACATCTACTCGGTGTTGAAACAGGGATCGATTAATCTGGCGTTTGAGTCGCAGCGCATGGCGATTCCGAAGGCCCGGTTTATTGGTATGAGCGCGTATGACGCGGCACGGTTTGACATTCCGAAGACGGTGACGATTGCATTGAATGAGCAGGATCGGAGGCGGGCGAAGGAGGTAATGAATTATCCGTGGTTTGCGAAGCGTGAGTGGCAGAAAGAAATCAAACATATGCTGAAGTTGGGAGTTAAACTGGAGTTGGAAGCGCTGTCGAACAAAGACTTCAGTTTTATTACGAATGAGTACTTACCCCGGAAGTTAAAGGACAAACAGTGGCTGGATTAAGAGCTGGGAATACGTGGCCTGGTTTTGGGCCTGATTGATCTGTAAGGGAATGGAGGAGAATCGTATTTTTCGCGCGATGAGCCGGGGGGGTATAACCTAAAGAATCGCCGATAGTTATGAAAGATTGAGGTTTATTGACATTGGCCAGTATTTTGCGGTATTATCCGATGTTGTCTTGGCCTGAAATGCCACATTTTGAATTGCCAGACTGAGAATGAGTGAGTTGGTTCCCAGAGAATTTATCGAAATGAGCCGGAAATATGTCAGTAAGCGAAATGACAACATCGGAATCCACAACGAGCAGCTTTGACGGTCCACATCGGGTGATGGTAGCGGACGATGAGCACTTGATCGCGGTAGGGCTTGGCGAGCATTTGAAGAAGCTGGGGTATGATGTCGTTGGTCTTGCGGCTGATGGAGAGGAAGCGATCGAACTGGCGCGTCGGGAAAAACCGGATATGGCGTTGCTGGATATTCGAATGCCCAACATGGGTGGCCTGGCGGCGGCGAAGACGTTGTATGGACAGATGGGTATTCCGGTGATGATTGTGTCAGCGTATTCTGATGCGGCGGATATTGAAACGGCGGCACAAACCGGTGTCTTCGGCTATTTGATCAAACCGATTACGGCCGATGAATTGCGTGTATCGATGCAGGTGGGCTGGGCAAGGTATCGGCGTCAGGAAGCGTTGCGGGAAGAAGTCCAGGATTTGAAAGTTGCGCTAGAGGATCGGAAAGTGATTGAGCGTGCGAAGGGGTTGATTATGGAGAAGTTGGGATTGAGCGAACCTGATGCGATGAAGCGACTGCAGAAACAGGCGCGCGATTCTCGGAGAAGGCTTGCGGACTTGGCACGGGCGATCCTGGAGACCAATGAGTTGCTCGGAGGACAGGGTGGGTAAGCGGCAGAGTGATGTGGGTTGAGATTTGGTGGGGTAAGGGTAAATCTTTTTAAATTGGTTAGAACGCGCGCGAGACGACTCGGGCACTGATGTGTCAACGCGAGATTGGCATTGGACATGTCCTTCGCCCCCCTACCACTGCGTATCATTATTCAGGAAGTGTGTTGAGCGAGTGGCTTCACATCTGAGGTGGCTGGGGAACTCTCCTTGGTTAGATATTTGTAAACTGCGCTGAATGCCCGGCAATTATTGCGCGTGAGATGTCGTAAAAGCACTCCTTGGGTAGCGATTGGCTTAAGAATTGGAATGAATGATGTTTTGTTTTGTAATTGTCGATGGAAGGCTAAAGCCCCCCCCACAACCCGTCCGATAAACGGCTTGTGGCATTCAGGTTGTTTTGAAGAAGGAAGCGATAACAAAATAGCCGACAGAGGTTACAGGACATTGACGACCAGCCACGTTGGAGCGATGAACCATGATGTTTAATCGGAATGACATGAAGAAAATGGTGGCCTTGGCAGTGCTTGGGGTTTTGTCTGCGGGTGGATGCAATGCCGAGTTTGGACAGTTTCAGAACCCGTTTGACCAACGGGCTGATTCGCAGTATCGGTCTGATGGAAAAAATGTGCGGCGTACAGGAAGCGGGCCGGACCTTCGACGGACGAAGGTTTCTACGGGACAAGGTACGAGCGGTGTGGACCGTGTGAAGGGGGCAGAGGCAAATGTCGGTCGCGTGTCTGCGAACATGAGTCTGTTCGGAGATCTACCTGGGTCGGGCAAGAACGATCCGACGGATGCTTCTGACAACCTTCGCCAGATTTCATTTTCAAGGCAAGGGGCGGACTTTGATATCGATATTGATCCGACGGGAAAATGGGTTGCGTATGCATCGACGCAACATCGGAAGACGGCGGATATTTATCTGAAGCGTGTGGGGGGTAACACGAAGCAGCAATTTACGGCGGACGCCGCGCATGATGTGATGCCGGCGTTCAGTCCGGATGGTACCCAGATCGCATTTGCGAGCAACCGTTCGGGGAACTGGGATATCTATATTAAGAAGATTGGCGGCGGCCAGCCGATGCAGATCACCGATTCACCGGCTCAGGAGTTGCACCCGACGTGGTCACCGGATGGGAAGACACTGGTGTTTTGTGCTCAGGGGACGCGTTCGGGGCAATGGGAACTGGTCGCGGCGGAAATCACGAATCCAAAGCAGCCGAAATTCATCGGACACGGACTGTTTCCGAAGTTCAGCCCTGATGGGAAGAAGATCGTGTTTCAAAAGGCGAGGCAGCGCGGTTCGCGAGAGTTCAGTGTCTGGACGATTGATTATGTGAATGGGGAAGGGAAGAACCCGACAGAGATTGCGGCGGCTGCGAATGCCGCGATTATTAATCCTTCGTGGTCGGCGGATGGTAAGAAACTGGTGTTCAGCGCGATCGTCAGCCCCCCTACCCGTCCGAATGTGAAGCCGAAATACGCGAATATCTGGTCGATCAATATTGATGGTACCGGTAGACAGAAGTTGACGAACGATCGTTACGCAAATTTGCAGCCGATCTGGAATCGAGCGAACGGACACGTTTATTTCATCTCGAATCGAAGCGGACATGACAATATCTGGTCGTTGCGTCCAACCAATGCTGATGTATTTGTGACGACACCCGATAAGAAGACCACGGTTGAAGTTCCGACGAATCCCTGATGATGTTCATGCGGCCGAAAGAACGTGAAATGTCGCGTTGATCGATGCCGCATGTTGGTCCACGGTGAGCGGAGACTCGCCAAAGCCAGGCAGGATGCCGATGACAAGTAAAAAGATCTTACTCGGCCTTTCCGCAAGAAACTGCGTATGGTGGAAAGCTTTGTTGTGCTGTCTGATTGCGATGGGGGCGATGGGTTGCAGCGGTGGAGAAAAGAATATTCAACCGACGGAGATACGGAGTCCTTATGCCTATGAGAAGGTATGGGCGGTTGCCCCGTTTCGTAATGAATCGGGAACGTCTACAGCGGACGAAGTGAGGTTTGCGGAGCAGTTTTCGCAGAATCTCCAACAAGTGCGCGGGATTGGGGTGGTTCCCCTGAATCGTGTGATGAAGGCAATGGAAGCACATGGCCTGGCTTCGGTCCGGACAAGCAGTGAAGCGTTGACGTTGATGCATGCGTTGAATGTTGACGGTCTGGTTGTCGGGACGATTACGGCGTGGGATCCGTATCAGCCGCCCAGGATTGGCGGTTCTGTTCAGTTGTTCTCCCGCCGCGGTCGCCTGGAATCGATTGATCCGTTGTTGCTACGTCGAGCGGGGACTTCGACGGCAGCTCCATTTGTTGAATCGGATCGTCCGGTTTCCCAAGTTACGGGCCATTTTGACTCGGCAAACGGAAGTGTCCTGACTGCACTTCAGTTTTATTCGACAGGTCGCACACCGAGCGATTCGGCCTCGGGTTGGCGGCGGTATTTGTTGAGTATGGATCTTTTTAGTGAATTTGTAAGTCACGCGTTGATGCGTCGATTGTTTGACGCGGAGTGGCGACGCATGGCGGCTCGCCCGCCGGATGTTGTTCCGAGCGTCACGAGTGACTTACCTCGCCCCTAACGTGGTCGTGGCCTGATTCCGCCATGACGCGCGGATAAGGAACACGGCACGATGAGTAACGAATCAAAGAACAAGCAGACAGATGAGAGTCAGCTGGTGCTGGTGAAGAAGTCGGACCGTTGGGTATTTCGATACGGCCCCGGTGAAGAATCGGATGTGTTGCGTTGGCTTGCGGAAACAGCGCGTGACCCGACGAAGGACTTTGACTGGTTTGATGCGGCGGTACTGTCGCACCAGATGGGGGATCGGCTTCATGAACAACTGAAGAACATGATGCCGCAATAAGGGTGTGACCGAAGAAATAAGAGATAAGCGAGAAAAAGACGAACCACCCAAGATGGAGCAGACGCATGGATATGCCAATTGTAAATCAGTTTTTAGACTACTTAAAGCTCGAACGCCATTTCAGTCCATTTACGGCGCGATGCTATGGGGCGGACTTAAGGCAATATACGGAATTCCTGACTGATGAGAACGAACCAACGGGAACGGGTGCGGAGAATTCAAGCGAAGGGGGAAGCCCGATTACGACGGCGCCGCCATCGGCCATAGATCAGATTACAGAAGCGATGGTTGCCGCGGACACGCTGTTGATTCGTCGTTTCCTGGCCTATCTGGATCAGTTTGAGTACTCTTCGGCAACCATGGCGCGGAAGATCGCAACGCTACGTAGTTTTTATAAATTCCTGCATCGTCGCGGCCTTGTTCAGGCGAACCCGATGCTCATGATCCGCACGCCGAAACAGGCAAAAAGATTGCCCAAGGCGATTACGGTGGAGCAGGTGGAACGCCTTCTTTGTACGCCCAATGACAATGTGACGCTTGGGGCGCGGGATCGTGCGATTCTGGAAACATTGTATTCGACGGGTGTTCGTGTGAGTGAATTGGTTGACCTGGATCGACAGCATCTTGATGAGCTTGGTGAGACGCTGGTGATTCGGGGCAAGGGGAAAAAGGAGCGTATTGTGCCGCTGGGGTCGCACGCTTTGAACGCGATTAATCATTACTTGACGATGCTGGATGGGGATCGTCATTTTGCGAAAGTCCGTGAGAAGTTTGAACAGGGTGAGATGGTTCCTCTGTTTGTGAATAAATCGGGCGGCCGACTTTCGAGCCGGTCAGTCAGACGAAAACTGGATAAGTATCTGGAAGAGTCGGGTCTGGACCCGACCATCAGCCCGCATACATTACGTCATAGTTTTGCGACGCATCTCTTGGACAATGGAGCGGACCTGAGAAGTGTGCAGGAATTGCTGGGACACCAAAGCTTGAGTACGACGCAGGTGTATACACACTTGACGTCTCAGCGTATGCGTGAGGCTTATGACCAAGCTCATCCTCGGGCATCGTAGAGTAAGTCCTAAGAAAAGGCCTTTAAATGAAAAGCCCGCAGCACTTATCATGCTCCGGGCTTTTTTTGTTTGCATATCCCCAGTCGGCTCTTCACAAAGCCAAATGTATCGTCGACGCCGGCAGGTTAGGAGCCGGAATTCGCGGCAGGCTCTTCAGGTTTCTGTTTGGGAGCAGGTGGTTCAACCTGATCGGGAATGCGAACATTTGTTCCGCATCCGGCACATCTGACGGTCTTACCGCGAGCCTTACCCGGAACGGCAAGAATGCGTCTGCATTGCAGATTTGGACACATGATTCGTACGACGGATTCTGACATCATCAAACTCCTGTTCACTTCCCAGTCCCCGTCTGGTATCGAACGGATTGTTTGATCACTTGATGGTCGATGTTGAATGTATGTTTATGGAGTAAAAACGCCTGATATGGCGTGATATCAGGCGTTGAAGTCGATGAGTTATAGGGCCAAGCACTGAGTTAAGGAGGACCGGACCTTCCCAAGCATGAATTGTTATTTGGACTTCCTCCAGATCTTCTCGATGACGGGGATGAGAAGGTCGTTAGGATTTTGGCGTTTCATGACGCTGATACCAAAGGAAACAAGTTCCGGCCTACCCTGCTGGTAACCGAGATAGGCGATGAGAAGACCGGCATCGTTCCGGCTAGATTTGCTGAGTTGTTCCATGAGGTTTTGATTGATCTTGGTAAGACGCTCTACTTTCGGGAGCAGCGTGCTTGCATATCTTGCCGCCATGATTTCGGGATGTTCCGAGATGACTTTTCTCAGATTTGTTCCGGCTGAGAGGTATAAGCCGGCGCCGAGCTGGGCATGCACAACCCCCATGCGAGCCATGGGATGCTTGGGCTTGGCTTTGAGCGCTTTGTCGTAAGCACTGACGGCGAGGAAGTATTCGCCTTTCTGAATCATTTTCTCGGCGTCTTCGATGGATTCATCGAATTCGCTAAGGCCACTGCCCACCATGGTTGTAACCGGTGGCAGATCGTAATTAATCTTTCCAATGAGTTCGTCAATTTGGGCCTGACGTTCCTTGCGTCGTTTCTCATCAAGCTTTTTGCCTTGCTCCCTAAGCTTGGCCAGGTTTTCCTGGGTTTTCTGAAGGATGGATTTTTGAGGCTTTACCTTGGTATTGGCGTTGTCTTTATTCGGCGTGGTATTGCCGGGTTTGACTGGAGATTTTTCGTCCTCGCCGGACTTGGCGCGGATTTTTCTGAGGAGATCGTAGTAGACGTCTTCACCGGGCTTGGCGGAAATGGAACCTAAGGGACGGAGCAGCCCCCTTTCGAGGCTGTCGACGCGATAACCAATCTGGCGATCGACAGCGCGAGCATCGCTGGGCTGACCCGATTTCCGGATGGCATCGCCGAGAACAAGTGTGGGTACGAGAAGCGCAGAGCGGAGATGTCGGTTTGAGGCAAGTTCAGCCTGGAACGCGTCTTTTTCCATCGATTTATTGCCAATGACGGCGGCAGTATTAGGTTGTGAGTTTGCAAGAGCGTCGAGATAGGGATTGGAGACAAATCGTGTGGAGACGCCCGTCAGCGAGTTGACGGAGTGTTCCAGAATGCGGCCTGACTTATCCGAGGTAAGGGACAGGACGCGACCGAAGGTTTGTGGGAGTACCATGCGGTCCGACGTGGGGCGATTCTGATCGGCAACAGATCGACGTGTGGCATCGCGATAGACGTTACCGGACATGCCGAAACGGTTGTACCCCACCAGGTTTCCACTGGTGTAACCGCTGCCGGACCTGAGGGAGAGTATGTTTGTTGAATAACCGCGTACACCCAGGCTGCCGATTCGGCCTCCGAGGGTGTCTCGCCCAATACCCGTGAGATTACCACGGAATTGTTGCGTGCGGACGACAGGGGGAATGGATGTCAGCTGAAATTGGTACGTGTCGTCGAAGGCCGTCCCATCAGAGAATTCGCCGGACGCACGGTAACCGAGGAACCCGCGGAAACGATGCAGGCCCCCGACATTGCCGGTGACCACCGCGTCGGCATATCGACCATAGGTCTGGCGAGGGGTGGTGGGATTGTACCCTCCGCCACCGACTTGCGTATTTGCATCCAATAGTCGGCCATCGCCGAGGCGATATTGGGCGTCTGCGTGGTTGTTGGAGAAGAACAGCGTTGTCGCGAGAATAAGTCCAATAAAATGAAGTTGCTTATGCATCCTTATGCCTTCCTTCCATGTGCGGTATCGGCAATATTGGGTCTCCGCACCAGCATTTGACCTTCATCGTATATTCGATGAAAGTGCGAGGCTCCTCCCGTAAATATTACGCGTGGATAGTGGCGACGTTCAATAAAAATGGGTTTTTACGAAGTTGCCGTGAGGTCAGGCGCTGCTGGTGAGTACCCGGTTGATAGGCCCGATGAGGTCGGGAACGACGCGTTCGGAGGCCAGTTGCTCGGCAAAGTGCCTGAGGGTGGCAAAATGCTCGACAAGGTCGTCGACGGAATCCACCGCCCCCATGCGTCGGATGGTGAGAAAAACGCTGAGGGGTTCGGTTCTGAACTTGTTGCGGCGAATCTGGCCAACTGAGGTCGATGTTTTAACTTCAAAAAAGGCCTGTAGATCGCAGCGTTCGGAGAGGCTGATGCCAAAGATAGGCTGGACGTCGATGGGTTTATTGTTGTCGAGCGTGAGCAGGGATGCAAGGGGGGAATCGGCGAACAGGGCTTCGTAGACGACCTCGTGCTGATTGGCGTTGGTTTCGAAGTCGAAGCCGAACATGAGCTCGAGATAGTCGACGTCGAGGGGGCTGACCGAGAGGTAATAAGGTGCGAGTTTCAGGATAAGTTGGTGGAGGCTGTATGCAACATCGAGTGAATCGGGGTTGACGTATCCGCTGCGGACATTGTTATCGCGAAGAGCGAGCCATTGATAGGTGCCCTCGTGCCGACTGGATTCGAGAGCGAGTTCATCGGGGTACCTTCTGAACTTGCGCATATTGGGCTGATCATTGCGCACGCGGTCAAAGAGTTGTAGAACGGTTTCACGGTCCGCCGGGAGGTCCATTTTGACGGCGAGTTTATGATTGATATAGAAATCGGTGCAAAGCGCTCCGAAACTGGTTGCCATGACTCTTCCTTTCCGCGAAGAACTTGCGCGGTGATGTCTTTTCCCAAGGAGTGCGACCAATAGGTCACCCACTACGATTATATGATTGCTATGGACGATCGACCACCGAATTGAATCCGGAAGGACTGGTCGTCAAGTGAACAGGCGAACGACAGGTTTGCCCATGTCGGTTATGGGGACGGGACGGTCGCCATCATGGAGTTCTTTGGAGGGATTGAGGCCGAGTGTGGCTAATATTGTGGCGAATAGGTTAGGTACGGGTACGGACTCCGACAGTATCTTCATGCCGAGGGCATCGGTTTGACCTACAACTGTGCCTGTCTTTAGGCCACCACCTGCCATGGCGACGGAGAATGCCTTGGAGTGGTGACCGCGACCGCCGCCACCGTCGAATCCGGCGGGCCGACCGAATTCGGTGGATATGACAATGAGTGTCTTATCCAACAGTTTATGTTTCTCGAGATCGAGGATGAGGGTGGAGACGGCGCGGTCGAGTTCATCGATAAGGAGGTGTTGGTTTTCGATGCCCTGATTGTGGACGTCCCAGCCCGTTCCGTTTTTGAAGTTGAGGTTGTTGGAGACTTCGATAAATTTGACACCGCGTTGGACGAGGCGGCGGGCGAGTAAGCAGCGTCGGCCGAATTCCTCGCCGTATGATTGGCGTAGCGATTGGGGTTCCTTGTCGAGTTGAAAGACGTTCATGAATTTTGGGCCGGCGAGTTTGTATGCGCGTTGTGCGGTCTGGTCGTATTCGGCGATGACCTTGTCGCGTTTGTTCTTTTCGACGAAATCGCGACGGAGTTTTTGGAGAAGTCGGTCGCGGCGGTTTTGGCGGTCCTGTGAGATTTTCTTGGATCGGGCGAGGGCGGCCGGGCCGGTTACGGTGTTGGTGAGGTAGAGGTAGCCGTGTTTGGCGCCGAGGAAGCCGGGGCCGCGTGTGAGGTTGGGGTATCCGATGACGACGTAGGGGGGAATGGAGGCATCGCGGTCACCTTTTTCATGTGCGACGATGGAGCCGAGGGAAGGGTATTGAATGGTCCCGCTGGTTGGGCGACCGGTGTGCATACGGTTGGTGGCGGCGGCGTGTTCATCAATGACGTTGTGGTTGACGGTGCGGAAGAGTGTGAATCGGTCGAGGATGTTGGCGCACCGCGAAAGGTGTTTGCAGACCTTGACATTCTTGACGGCGGTACTAATGGCGGGGTAGTAGGAGCCGGGCGTACGTTTTTTGGGATTGCCGAGGCGCTTGGGATCCCATGTGTCGATCTGTCCAGCGCCGCCGCCCAACCAGATGTGGATGCAATGTTCGGCTTTGCCGAGCGGAATTTTTGGTTTGGCGGCGAGGGATTGGTGTGGGAGCAGGGAGAGGCCTGTCGCAAGGCCAGCAGTGGCGGCAAGAACGGAACGGCGGGATAGGGTTTGGTCGTTCATGGCGTTTCTCGGAGGGCTGGGGTCAGGGAATGAAGATGAATTCCGGTGAGTTGAGTAGCGCCCAGATCATGTCTTCTGCGCGTTGACACCAATCGGGATCGAGGCGTTGGGTCGGCGCGTCGCCTTCAGCGACGGAGCGTTCGATGGCAAGCTGGATGGCGTTAGCTTCGGGAGAGAGGTGGTTTGACCATGAGACGGCGGTGCGGTGATTGGGTTTGGCAGTGGGTGAGGATGAGGGTTTGCGCATGCGTTTGTCGAAACCATCGCGTAGGAGATTAGTGAAGAGTTTGAGTTCATCGGGGTTTGGTCTACGAGTGAGGATGCGGCGGTAGGTTGCTTCGATGAAGGCCTCGGGGGATTTCGCGTTTATGGCGAGTCTGGTGAACGCTGAGTCATCAGAAAGCCCTGAGATTCGACGCGTGACGACGCTGTTGGCAATCATGGCGGGTTGCTGGATGGTGGGTGTTGTGTTCCGGACGGTGAGCGGGTTTTGTCGGGATTCACGCCAGCCAAAGGTCTTGAGAACATCGGTGATGGTGCGTGCGCGCGGGAGCGATAGTGAGGGTCTGTCGCGTTCGTTGGAGAGGCTGGTAAACATCCATGCGCGGCGTGGTGTGCCAAGATTGATAAAGGCGGTGATGGGGCGACGACCTTCTCGGTCCATGGTCATGGGTTCGGAGTTGAAGGATTTGTCGGCAATCGCAAAGAGAGAGTCAACAACCTGTTCGGCAGAGAGGCGACGACGCACTGGGGAGGCGAAGGTGTGATGATTGGCCTGGCTGGGTAATGACCTAGATGCGTCTACACGACGTTGATAGGTATGGGAGTTAAGGATGAGGAATGAGATATGGTTGGCATCGTAACCGCTGGTGATGAATTCGCGGGCAAGATATTCGAGTAGTTTCGGGTGGGATGGTTTGGCGTCCTGCCAGTCGTCGACGGGTTCGACAAGGCCAATGCCCAGGTAGCGTCGCCAGATACGATTGACGAGGACCTTGGCGAAGCGTTTGTTTCGAGGCGAGGAAATGAGCGCGGCGAGCTGCTCGCGGGTGTCTTTGGGGTTACGAAGCACACCATTGGGAAGGGATTCGACGGAGAGGTTGTATGTTTTGGCAAAAGGCCAGTCCGGTTTGATAGATTGGCCAGGCTTGACGGAGAGGGAGACGATCAGTCGATCGATTTCCTTGGGACTGAGTGGGATGGAACTGGTCTTGGGGATGGACTGGGGACTGCGTTTGAGCATTGCGGCGAGGTTGAACAGTTCTTTCTGGGTTGAGTCGTGGAAGGGGGCATCGTGACAGCGGGCACACTTCATTTCCAGACCAAGGAATGCCTGGCTGACGATGGCTGCTTTTGCGGCCATCGGGACATCGTTCTGGGTAGCCATGGAGAAACCGGCAGCACCGCCGAAATACTTTGAACCCTCCATCATGATGAGTTCGGTAACGAATCGATCCATGGGTTTGTTGTCACGGAGCGATTCGTAGATCCACCAGCGGAACGGACCAGTGTTGTTGAGCATGGGTTTGAGGATTCCCGGGTTTTCCGCGAGGACGTCCTGCCAGTAGGAGACCCAGTGGTCGGCGTGACGAGGGTCTTTAAGGAGTTGGCGAATGACCTGAGTTCGACGGGTCTGTTTGGGGTAGGTGAGGAATTGCTTGATGAGTTTGGGGGATGGGGTGAGGCCTATGGTGTCAAGTGGGACGCGTCTGAGAAAGGCAAGGTCACCGAGGGCGGGGGGGGGTTCGACTTTTGACGCGGCGAGTTTGTGGTTGATGTAGCGGTCGATGGTGTTGTGGGTGGCGGATTTGTAGGTAACGGGTGGAATGGCCAGCGTGGGCTGCTTGGCGATGAATTCCCTTGCCTGCTGATGGCGGGATTGCCAGTAGGAATTCTCGGCGATGGCGAGTTTAGTACGGCGATGTCTATTAAGCTTGGCGATGTGTTTGTCGTTGGATTGACGTATCTGCTTCCAACCAATTGGGGTCATGGGGATGCGATGGGATTTGAGGGGTGAGAGCAGGGTGAAGATTTGTTTGCCGCTCGCAATGCTGAGGGAAGTGAAACCGGGTTCTGCGCGTATACCTTTGCCACCGATGAAGAATTCAAGTTCGATGACATGTTTGTCACCTTTGGATTGGAATGTGGGTACTTTTTGGGCGTGGCCGGCGGGGAGAGGTTCAACACGGGGATCAACGGCATCCGGCGTATCCGGTACGGATTCATGACCACTCGCGTTTTTGGAGGTAAAGCGTGTAGTGGTAATGAGTTTGCCATCGATGAATAGTCGGGCGCCGTTGATGGAACGAAGGAGAAGGCGGTGGTCGCCGGGCTGGAGATCGATGAGTGCGGTGGCGCGGATGAGGTAAGGATTGGAACGGTCGTCAATGACACCTTTGCTGTTGTACTTGTTGGGAATGGAGGTGAAGGCAAAGGCGGGTTGGTTGTAGGTACGAACGACACGGCCATTGAGCGGATTCCAGCGACGGTCGGCAACGTTTTCGAAAATCTGGACGCGGACGGTATTGGCCGGAATGTTTGATTTGTTGATGATGCGGGGTCGGGGCTTGTGGACAAATCGTTTGGCGATGGTGGAGCGGGAGAGCGCCTTTCGGTAGATAGCGACTTCGTCGATTTGGCCAATGAAGGAGCTTGCGGGGCTTCCGCCCATGGATGAGCCGATCCAGACCTGGTCATTGTCGACCACCGGTGCATTGTTGGTCTTACCGCCCATATCCCACTTGCCTGAGACGGGACGGCCGTCGATGTAACCCATGATGCTGCTACCGTGGCCGAAACGGTAGGTAACGGCGATGTGGTGCCAACCGGAGTTGGGAGCGATGAGAGAGGTTGACGTCCAGCGATGCCAATTGGCCGACGAGTCGGGCGCCCCCCTACCCCTCTGGTTGGTGGTGGTGTTCTTTTTGCTTCTGAACAGAAAGCTGATACCGGCTGTGCCGTGGTTGGAGCGGAGGCGTAATGCCCAGTTTTGGTTATGTGGGTTGAAGCCGGGACGACCGGTACGGCCCTTGCCGATGATGTAGGCCTGTTGGCCGTGAGGGATGGACTTCTTGAGATTCACCCAAGCTTCGATGGTGATGGCGTCGCCTTTTTTGAAGTCAAGCGGACTCTCGTCACCAGGGTCGTTGGTAACGAGGCGTGCGCCGAGCGCGTCGAAAGAGGCGGCGGTGTTGGTCGGGGTGAAATTGAGATGGCCAAAGCCGTTGATGGTAACACGAGGGCCCGGGACGTTAAATTTGACCTTGCCGGCAGGTTTAGCAAAGAGTGACTTGCCGTCAATGAAACTCCTGGTGGGATTGGTGTTGAAACGCCAGAATGCGACAGGGTTGTCGGCAAGGATGATTTTTCGATAGACGTCTTCCGGTTCAACTGCAGATGCGAAATTTGGGATGAAAGACGCGGCAAGGAGAGGCACGAGAAATGCTGGTTTGCGATGGCGATGCATGTGAGATCTCGCAATAAGAGATTGACTGATATGGTAACAGAAATAAGGGAATGTAGCTATTAAGACGTGTCGAGTCGATGAGATGGCGAAGGTTAATTATGCGATGATGCCGTGGATTGGATTGGCGGGGACAACGCCGGTGAGTTTCTGGTCGAGTCCGCCGAAGAAGTAGGTGAGTTTGTGATGGTCGAGTCCCATGAGGCGGAGGATGGTGGCGTGGAGATCACGGACGTGGTGGCGATTGACCGTGGCTTCGTGGCCAAGTTCATCGGTCTGGCCATAGCTCGTACCGGCTTTTACCCCCCCACCGGCGAGCCACATGGTGAAACCCTTGGGGTTGTGGTCGCGCCCGTTATTCTTCCCTTGGGAGACGGGCTGGCGTCCGAATTCACCGCCCCAGACGATGAGGGTTTCTTCGAGCATACCGCGTTCTTCGAGGTCCTGAAGGAGACCGGCGATGGGTTTGTCGATTTCCGGGGCGTGAATGGCGAGATTTTCCTCGACGCCGTTGTGGGCGTCCCAGTTTTGTTGTTGGTGGCCGCCGCCGTGGAAGATCTGGACGAATCGGACACCGCGTTCGACGAGGCGTCGGGCGATGATGCATTGTCTGGCGAATGGACCGGGTCCGACGGCGAGCTTGTGATTGGGCTTGGGATCGTGCAGGCCGTACATCTGCTGGGTACGTGGGGTCTCGGAAGAGATGTCGAGGGCTTCCGGAGCGGTGGACTGGAGTTGAAATGCGAGTTCATAGGAAGCAATGCGAGCCCGGAGTTCGGAGTAACCGGGTCGGGACTTGAGATGTTCGGCATTGAGGGCGTTGATGGTGTCAACATTGTCTCTGCGGACGGCATCGGAGGCGGCGTCTCGTGAGACAAGATTGAGGACGGGTTGGCCTGATGATCGGAAGACTGTTCCCTGATATGCGGCGGGCATATAACCGCTGGCCCAGTTGGCGGCCCCCGGAATTGGGCCTCCTCTGGGGCCGAGCATCACCACATAACCGGGGAGGTTGCGATTCATTGAGCCGAGGCCGTAACCAAGCCAGGCGCCGATGGAGGGGTGTCCCTGAATGATGCGGCCGCAGTTCATCTGGAGATTGGCTGAGCCGTGTGCGAAGGAGTCCATGTAGAGACTCTTGATGACGGCAAGTTTGTCCATGTGTTTGGCGGTTTGGGGGAACGCATCTGAGCACCATTGGCCGGATTGGCCATGCTGTTTGAACTTTCGTTTTGAACCGAGGAGTTTCTGTCGCTGGATGGAGCGTCGGCGGATTTCCATGTTGACGGTTTGGCCGGAACGCTTTTGGAGTTCGGGTTTGTAGTCGAAAAGGTCCATCTGGGACGGGCCGCCGTACATGTAGAGGAAAATGCAGGCTTTTGCCTTGACGGGGAAGTGAGGAGGCTTGGGAGCAAGAGGGTCGGCGTAGATGCGTTGCGGGGCGGCGCCGGCATTGGGCTTGGGGGGTGAGGTCAGATCCGCGTGGGCGGAGGCGGGTGAGAAATTGTCGAGTTGCAGCATGCCACTGAAGGCCGTACCTGCAAAGCCGGCGCCCATTTCCCAGAAGAACTCGCGTCGGGTGTTTCCGCAGAACTGAGACCGGGTTTGTTTCGGTTTACGGTGTCTGTTGGTCATGGCGTTGTCTTTGTCAGTCTACATAGATGAATTCGTTGAGGTTCATAATGACGAGGACGAGAGCCTTAAATGCCCTACGGCGTATGGTTTGCCGATGAGGGAGGGTGTCCTGGAAACTCGGGGTGACATACCGGGTGGTGTTGGCAGAAATCAGACTCATATGGTCCAGGGTGATTGCGCCGCCCCAACTTTTTACACCGATGCGTGAAGGTTGTGAGGGATCCCGCCCCCCTACCGATTTGGGTAACGCGTTTGTCCGGAGCGTGGGTTGTGAGGCATTATCGATGATAGTAGAGAATGTCCGTGATTCGAGGTCGTACTGAATTTTGATGGCATGCCATTTGTCGCGATGAATGGCGTAAGTATTCTGGGTAATGGTCTTGAGGCCTGATCTGTTATGGTGAAGCAGCTTGAGGGATTGGTTTTTTACATCGAAGCGAAGCTCAAGGCCGCGAAGCTGTTGCCCTTCGTTGCGGGCATTGAGGAGGATGCCGGCGTGTTCGACGGAGCCGTGTAATTTGATTCGCGCCTTGATGATTCCGGCCGAGGGGAATGGCGCCTTATGTAGAGCGAACGGGCCTCGATTAATGTCAACTACATCGATTCCTTCGTAACCGCCGCCCCAAACGCCGGTGTGGTAGGCCCAGTTGTGGGAAGGCCCCTGAATGTAATGATGGCCTTTTAGTCTGTTTCGGTAATCTCGAGCGAGGGAAAAAGGGACATCGGGACGGAATACTTGGCGTCCGAACAGGTTTTTCTGGATGGCGAACTGACGGGCGAGGTAATCGACGGCGATGTCACGTTCACGTGAGTTGGCATCCCGTGCGAGAACAATGCGGTAGGCATGATTGACAAGTTGGACGGGATCGGTTGTCTGGCCTTCCTTTTCGATACGTTGAGCTACGGCAAGGGCCCGTTCATCCATAAAGCGACTGTTGAGAAGGATGAGTGCCTGGGGTGCGACGGTGGTTACGGGACGTGTTCCGATAGGAGAAGACGAGTCAGCATAGTCGAATGTGGCCAACATAGGTTCAGCCATGGTGCGTTTGACGAAGATGTAGACGCTGCGTCTTCTGCGATCGGCTTCGCTGGAAATGTGCCAGTTCCGACCGGGTTTGGATGCTCCCGCAACGACTTCGCCGCTGACACGCGGGTACATGCTCTTGCCGCCCAGCTGTGGGTTGAGTTGATTGGCGACAAAGAGCGCAGAGTCGCGAATGGCCTCGGCGGATAGGCGTTGGAGATTTTGTCGCCAGAAAAGGTTGTTGGCCTGATCGAGTCGATGGGCGATGGGGTTTCGGGTAGAGGAGGATGCACGATAAACAGCGGAGGTCATAATGAGCTTGTGGAGGTATTTGACGGACCAGTTATTGGCGATGAATTCCGAGGCGAGGTAATCAAGGAGTTGGGGATGGGTTGGCGGTATGCCTGATTTGGTCAAGTCATTGGGTGTGCGGACGATGCCGCGGCCGAAGTGGTGCTGCCAGATTCGGTTGACGATGACACGTGGCGTGAGGGGGTTTTTGTCAGAAGCAATCCATTGGCTCAGGGCGGTGCGCAATCCGGTTGACTTGAGTTTGGGCGCGACGGTAGGTTTGGGTTGATTAAAGACTTTAGGGAAGAGGGCCTCGACACGTGGACCAAGTGAACTGGCCTGGCCGCGGATGAGCATGTAGGTCATTTTGGGTTTAGGTCCGTGCTCGGTAACACCGAGGGCTGTGCCGCCACCAGGGAGGGCGCGAATAGAGGCGCTCTTACCTTTGTCGTATTGGCGGATGTTGCGGAAGAAAGCGAGGAGTTGGTAGTAGTCCTTCTGAGCGACGGGAGCAAAGGGATGATTGTGGCAGCGCGAGCAGCCAACGGTCAAACCCATAAAAGCGACGCCGGTGGTGGAAAGGACATCGTCGAGGGCATCGTATTCGGCCATTCGTTTGTCATCGGGTTCATCATCCCATACGCCGAGGCGGTAGAAGCCCGTCGCAATCAGAGAGTCGCGCGTAGGTTGCGTGAATTCATCGCCGGCAATTTGTTCGCGTATGAACTGGTTAAAAGGCTTGTCGGTGTTGAAGGCTCGTATGACGTAATCGCGGTATTGCCAAGCCAGAGGTTTGGGGTCATCGCGTTCATAGCCATTAGACTCAGCAAAGCGGACGACATCGAGCCAGTGGCGTCCCCAGCGTTCACCGTATTCTTTTCGTGCGAGAAGTTGGTCGATGAGTTTTGCGTAGGCTTTAGGATCTTTGGACTCGACAAAGGCTTTGATTCGTTGATAGGTTGGTGGGATGCCAATGAGATCGAAGTATGCGCGTCGGATGAGTTGGCGGCGCGTGGCCGGCTGATTTAGAGGAATGCCTTTTCTTTGGAGTAGGGCGAGTATGAAGTGGTCGATTGGATTGGCGGCACGATCCCTATTCCTGATGGTGGGGATAGGTGGGCGTTTGATAGGTCTGAAGGACCACCAGTTGCGGTCTTCATCGGTAATCTTGAACTCGCGAGCGCGAAGGGTGTGTTTGGGTTTGCCGGTGTCGCCGGGCCAGGGGGCGCCCATTTTGACCCATGTTTCTAGATCGGCAACCTGACTCTTGGTAAGACGTTTCTTGGGAGGCATCTGGAGGTCGGCATTGGTGTAGCGGACAGCCTCGATGAGTTTACTTTTGTTGGGGTTTTTAGGAACTAAGGCGGGGCCAAGATCGCCGCCTGCAAGAATGGCGGATCTGGAATCGAGTCGCAGGTGGCCTTTCTGTTTCTTTGAGCCGTGGCACTCGTAACAGTTTTCGCTGAGGAGGGGTCGAATTCTGTTTTCGAAGAATGTTATAGCTTGGGGAGAGGGAGGTTTGGCATAAACGATATCAGCAAGCAATGGCAGCACAGCGACCGTAATAAGAAATGTGAAGTTGTAATGGCGTACCCTGTTCATGCGCGCGTACCCTGATGGTGTGTACGTACTCGTAAGATAACCCATTATAGTTTCAATTTAGGCGCCAGACGTGACAGGTGGGGTTTTCATCAATCCGTCGTTTTCATCTAGACAACAGGTTTTGCGGACAAACCAATTGAACAATGGGGAGAATTCCCATAAGCTGGCGGGTCATGACTATTCTTAACCAATCTGATCGGCCGGATACGGATCGCTATCACGTACCCAATCTGGAAAGAGCCTTGAGCGTTCTTGAATATCTGGCGAAGGAAGATCATCCTCGCGGGATTACGGAGATTGCGGAAGCATTGGATTTTCCGAAGAACTCGGTGTTTCGGATTGTCTCGACGCTCCACGCGTATGGGTATCTGAATCGGGATGAGGCATCGAAACAGTACCGCTTGGGAACGAAGCTTCTGACACTGGGTTATGCGGCTGTACGAGAGGGGCAACTGGTTGATAAGTCGCTTGACGTGATGCGGCTGGTTCGAGATGAAACAGGCGAAACCGTCATGGTGGGGATGCTGGACGGGCATGAGGGAATCGTGCTCGAGCATATGCCATCGAATCAGCAGGTTCAGGTTGTGGTGTCTGTGGGATCGCGATTTCCATTACATACCGCAGCGCCCGGAAAGGCGATGCTCGCGTACTTGAGTGATGCGGAACGCGATGCCATTCTGAAGAAGATGACGTTTACGAAATATACCGAGAATACGATCACGAACTCAAAGGCCATGATGACCGCGATCGAGTTTACGCGGGAGAAGGGGTATGCGACAGATAACGGTGAACATAATGAAGGAATTCGTTGCGTAGGAGCGGCGATCCTGAATCAGAGAAATTATCCGGTTGGTTCGATTTGGGTGACCGGACCAAGCTTCAGGTTGAAGGAAGAGAATTTTGACCGTGTAGGCGCCGTGCTGCAGGAGGGGGCATTGCGGATATCGCGACGGTTTGGTTACGACGGGTAGGGAATGAATGTTGGATTTACTTTTTCCGTCCGGTCTTGCGTCAGGTCGGGCCATATCAATTTGGAAGGAATAGACCATGAGAACACTCAAAACGCTCGTATTGGCGTTTTTGTCCATTACGTTGATCGGATGTGGGGATAGCCATGAAAAAGTGGCGTCCGACACTAAATCTGAGATGAATAAATTTGCTGAGATCGTCAAAGGCATCACTGATAAAAAGACGGCGGAAGAGGCATTGCCAAAGTTCAAGGCATGGGCCAAGGCTATGAAAGACCTTGGTGAGCGCGGCAAGGCACTGGAGAAACCATCGGATGAGGAAGCCAAGAAGTTTGTTGAGGACATGAAGGAAGCCGTCAACGCCATGATCAAGGCTGGTTTGTCTCTCGCCAAAAAGGCGAAGGAAGATCCGGAGATCAAGAAAGTTATTGAGTCGATCGAAGGTGAAATGAACGAGATTATGAAGGGCCATCAGGCTCCGAAAGTAAAGTTGCCGTTCAATTTGCCTTAAGATTTCCATTCAGGCCAAGAATTGGAACCCGTCCTATGTGGGCGGGTTTTTTTGTGGAAGGACGTGCGGCAAGCGGATGATCGACATTGATCGTTGGGGTCTATATGGTATGGCCATGCGACGAATTGCAAATAGGGTAATGATTGTTCTAATGCACAGCCTGATATTGGTTTTGGCAGGATGCAGTGATGAGGATACCAAGGAAAAGGAGGAGACGCCTGTTGCAACGGGACGGACCGTGACCAAGGAGGAATTGAAGAGTCTGCTCGATCCGATGATAAGGTTAATTGAGGAGGCGAGTAAGTCATTACAGGACTTGGACTCTAAGGAGGGAGCGGACAGGGCGGCAGAAAAGGCAAGTGGATACTTTGAGCAACTTTCGGGATTGGCTAAGAAGGCGAGGGAGTCAGGTGTGGTTTCGGAGAAGTCCAGTGAATCCATACGAAAAGAGCATCAGGATCGATTTAGAGAAGGGGTGATTGTATTGAGGCGTCATCTGTTCCTGGCATCAAAGTATTTGACGAGTGAGGCGTGGCAGAATCGTACCCATGAGGTGTTGAACGATCTGAAGACGATTGGGGATGGTTTGGGATTGGATACGGGATTTATTGGGGTGAGACCCAGGGAGGCAAAAGGTGATGAGCCGGGGATACGTCCTAAGAAGGTGAAACCGCCCGGGTAAAGAAAAAAGCCTGCGGGTTGGGTGCGGGCGTTTTGCGCGGAATCAGATTTTGGGCTTGCGGGTCATTCGATTCTTGGTTTCTCAAAATCCCCTTCATCATCGAGTTTTTCAATAATGCGGCGACGCTCTGCCTGAGCTTTGAATTCATCCTGAACGATTTGGGCGAGGAGTTTGGTGTCGAGTATCTTGAAAAGGACGTTGGCCTTGCGTTGCATAAGGTAAATTTGAGAAGAGGTGATCTCGGATTTCCTTTGAGCAGGACCTGAGAATGGGCTATCTTTTTTGCCCCTCTTGAGGCTTTTGAGCAATTCATCACGTTGGCGTTTCATCATGGCCTGGATTTTCTTGGCGGATTCTTCGCTGTCGAAGGTTCCGGAGATTGAAACCAGAGGTTTGGCGCCCAATTGGCCGGAAATGACGGCCCGTTTAATTTTCAGGAGAGTACGCGTCATTTCAAGATTGCGTTCCTGAGTGGCGACTTCTTCTTCATTGATCCATTCATCATCATCAACCAGACCTTCAAAGTTCTTCTCCTCATCGACGGGTCTTTTTGCCTTACCTTTGACCTTTTTCTCGGCAAGTTTTTTCTTGAGATCGGCAAGCTCGGCGGCACTTTCCTTCACCGAGTTTTGGATAAAGGCATTGGCCAATTTGGTATGAACCATAGCGATGGCCATCGGGTGTTTGCCTGTAAATTTGAATGCGGCGTGAAAGCGTTTGGTTTCGGAGAGCGGAAGGCCTGGTTCAAAGGGCAGCATTGGAGGGGTGAGGAGAAAAACGCGCTTGGATAGCGCGCGAATCTTAACGTTTTGATCGAGATCATCGGGATCGGGCAGGGGGAGAGACTTGAGTAGTCTTTTGAATTCGGCAAGATTGGTATCGGCGGCCATGGAAACAAGAAGGCCAATTCGGAAGTCGGGGAGAAATCCGTTGTTTCCACTCTTGATGCCGAGGCCGATGTGGAGCTGAGAAAGACCGGCTTGTTTGAGTTGTTGCAAAATGGCCTTGAACTGGACGATCCAGAGTTTGTTCTTTTCGACATGATCACCCAGCAAGGCCTGAGCGGCGGCGTCGATATCGACCGGTTCGATAGCCGCGACATCAAGCCGGACGATAATCATGGTATGCTTGTCAAGTTGGTCGAAGGGAATCTTCGAAGTATCGGCGGCAAAGGTGGTGGCGGTAAGAGCGGTGATGACGCAGAGAACAGTCAGGCAATGGTTTCGTAACATGTAAGTTCCTTTCGTCTGGTTGGCATCCGGAAGCCTTTATACAGGCATCCCCTTAAGGTGATGGCGCAATTCCCGTTAACCATGATTAAACAAACATGGATTAGTGGAGGAATGTACACGATACGCATTGGCTCTCGATTGGGTTGCAAGTAATGTTCAAATTTAGAGAGTTTTTTCCCCAATGAACGGAAAGGAAATTGCTTATGCAACGCGCATGCAGGACTCGATGCCGTGAAGAGTTTCCGCGATAGCTTCGAGGTGGGGATTAACCTGAAGTGCGCGGTGGTAGCAATCAGCCGCAGCGGTGATATTGCCTAGCTCAGCATAGCAATGACCCATTCCGGCGAGCCCACCGAAATGAACAGGTACAAGGTCGACCGCACGTTGGCAATCCTCGATCGCGCCGTGATAGTCTTCAACCATGAATCGGGCAATACCGCATTGGTTGTATGCTTCAGCGAACTCGGGATCGATCTGGATCGATTTGCAGTACCACTGTACCGCTTCGGCAGGTTCATCGCGTTCCATGGCCGCAAGACCACGGGCAAAATAGCGCTGAGCGGGGGTGGAGCCGCTTCTGAACCAGATGGACCAAAGGGCGTGTTCGGCGAGACGATTGAGATGCGCGTCCTCATGCTTAAGAACGACGGCGAGACAGCGTTCAATTCGGCGGTCACCGACAAGACCCAGGACGACACAGGCTACCTTCTTGACATCGTTTTGATCACTTCGGAGAATCTGGCAGAGTTGTTGGGGCGTCCAACGTTCATTGACGACGGCAGCGAGTGCATCGGCGTTTGACTCGGTCAATGCCGGCGTAACGGCACGCAGGAAATCCTCATTGTCTACAGTCTCAATCCACATAGGCGAAAATCAGAACGACGGGTGATTGGTGCTTGGGAATACAAGCCAAAACCATGCGTTAGACGCGAGTGAATATTAGCGCGTTTGCGTATGGTTTTCTATCCAAATACGGTTTTGAGGCGGCAAAAACAGGGGGCGTTATGATTGCCCGGAATTGGATTTGGAGCTTGATTTGGCCATGTCGCAAGCTAAACTGATGCCTTGATCACGACGAAGAGTAGTGCAATGAACGAACTTCTACTTAGCTTGGAGCTTCTACTTACGCCCGCTTGTTAGCGGTCAGGCGTCGTCGTGTTTCACAATCATGAAATTCAAGACCCTGTCCGCGATGGACGGGGTCTTTTTATTTGACACAGTCGATAATGCCCCGATGAAGGACATCGGGAACAGGGAAACGGGCCTAACGGCCAAGACCAGGACTGGAGCAACTCATGAATACGGTCAGGATCTTCGATACGACATTGCGTGACGGTGAACAATCTCCGGGCGCATCGCTAAACCGTGCCGAAAAGATGGAGATTGCTCGACAGCTTCAGAGCCTAGGCGTAAATGTCATTGAGGCCGGATTCCCGATCACCTCGAATGATGACTTTGAGGCCGTGCGTGAGATCAGCCACGAGTTGAGAGAAGCGACGGTATGCGGATTGTCTCGATGTGTGGTGAAGGATGTGGATCGTGCGGGGGAGGCGTTGAAGGGGGCGCCCAATCCCCGAATTCACGTGTTTTGCGCGACATCACGCATTCATCGAGAACACAAACTGAAAAAGGCGTTCGACCAGATTATTGAGATATCAGTCAATTCGATTCAGCAAGCGCGATCGTATGTGGATGATGTTGAGTTTTCACCTGAGGACGGTTCGCGGACAGAATTGAATTACCTGGTGGATATTACAGCTGCGGCTATTGAAGCAGGAGCAACCACCATCAATATCCCGGATACGGTGGGATATGCGACACCTGAGGAGTACGGACACATCTTCAAGCATGTGCGGGAGCAGTTGCCGATCGTGGATGACGAGGGAATCGTGCTTTCTTCACATTGTCACAATGACCTTGGGTTGGCCGTTGCCAATTCGCTGGCAGCAGTAATGAATGGGGCAAAGCAGGTGGAGTGTACGATTAACGGAATCGGAGAACGCGCAGGGAATGCCAGCCTTGAGGAGTTTGTAATGGCATTGGCAACCCGGTCGGATGCTTATAATTTGAATACAACGATTGATACAAAGAAACTGTATCCCACATCGCGAATGGTGTCTCGTCTGACGGGATTGATGGTGCAGCGAAACAAAGCCATTATCGGTGAGAATGC
Source organism: Phycisphaeraceae bacterium (assembly GCA_028284925.1). Lineage (GTDB taxonomy): Bacteria > Planctomycetota > Phycisphaerae > Phycisphaerales > Zrk34 > JANQQT01. The sequence goes on from JANQQT010000103.1 coordinate 37,357, forward strand.
GTTCGCCCACGAGGCCGGCATTCATCAGGACGGGTATCTCAAGGAACGAACGACCTACGAAATCATGGACCCAAAAGAGGTGGGATTGCCGGATTCGAAATTGGTCCTGGGGAAACACTCTGGGAGACATGCCTTCAAGGATCGAATAACGGACCTCGGATACACCATTGACGCCGACACCATTGACCGCCTGTTCGTTCGGTTTAAAGATCTTGCTGATCGAAAGAAGAATGTCTACGACGAGGATATCGAGGTCTTGCTGGAAACCGAACTCGACGCTACCAATCGTGTTGAGATGTGGAAGCTAATCAATCTACAATTTACAAGCGGCACGAATGCCCTTCCGACAGCATCAGTGACGCTTGAGGATGAATCCGGACATCGAATCACGGATGCATCGGTTGGAGACGGGCCGATTGATGCGATTTACTCGACGATTCAGCGCGTGACAAATCTCTCGGCGGAGTTGTTGGAGTACAACATACGAGCGGTAACGGGCGGTAAGGATGCACAGGGTGAAGTGACGGTTGAGTTGCGACATCATGATGTGCGCGTTCGCGGACGCGGCGTCTCGACTGATATTGTAGAGGCCTCCGCCCGGGCTTATCTGGCGGCGATTAATCGCATACGAACAATGGCAAGTAAGCCGGACAGCCGGACGCAGTTGCTAAATGAGGCGGAGTCAAATAACGCATAAGATCGTCGAGAACATGAGAACGCCTCAACTGCCGTCGGATTTATCGACGGACTCAGAGTACGCAGCGACGTTGATTTCGATTCTGACGCGATTGATTTTGGTTTTTTCGGCATCGACGATGGTAATTCGCGTGTTGGCGAATTCAAACTCATCACCGACATCGGGGATGCGGCCTAATGTTGAGAAAACGAAACCGCCAATGGTGTCGTAGTCTTCATCTTCAGGCAATTGAAGATGAAGTTGGTCATTGACATCATCGATGTAGACACGTCCATCTACTTCGTAGACGTGGCTTTCGATTTTGGTAATCTGGGGGTCAGGTTCAAATGGTTCGTGTTCATCGTGTATTTCGCCAACGATCTCCTCGAGGATATCCTCGATGGTGACGAGGCCGGTTGTACCGCCATATTCATCAAGAATGAGAGCGATATGGATTTTGGATGACTTAAATTGGCTGAGAAGGTCGTGAACCGTTTTCGACTCTGGGACGAATGTAGCTTCGCGAACAGCGTTACGAAGGCAGAATGATGTATCACCATTGGTGCCGATGAAAGTGACAAGGTCTTTGACATAGAGTATGCCGATGATATGGTCAAGATCTCCATCGTAGACGGGGACACGTGAGTGGCCTGCTTCTGCGATGAATTCTTTTACATCGTCTAGCGTGGCATCGATGGGAATTCCTTCAATATCCGTTCGCGGCGTCATGATCTGATCCGCCGTAATGGAAGGGAATTCAACAACGGCCTCGATCATATCCGCCTGATCTTCATTGACCAGGCCGGTTCGTTCACCTTCGGAGATTGCATCAAGGATTTCCTGTTCGACAGGAGCTCTGTCTCCATTGGTTTGCTTTGGCGCACCGAGTAAACGCCTGACCAAGGGATCGATGAAGTCGAGGATGACGCGAACGGGTTTCAGGATGGAGTTGAGAACCTTGAGGACGGGAAGAGAATAGATCAGGAGAATCTCTGCCGCATAGCGTGCCCATGAAATGGGAATCGCGATGCCAAAAACGGCGACGACACCACCCGTAACAAGGAGAGCGATCGTGACGTCACCCCATGAATTGACCTGATCGGGAGGCGCGAAGAATGCGATCATGCCAATGAAAATCGTCAGGTTGAGGACCATGCGGACGAGTGGAATAACCAACAGTAGTTCACTGCGCATCGCAAGAAAGGAATCGATCTGGTCTCCCTTTCCTCTGCGCTCGAATTGGGCGGCAAGCTTTGATGAACTGTACTCGTGCAAAGCGTATGCGACGGCGGCAATCAGACAATTCAGGAGTGCGGCAAGGAGGGCAATCCACATGGCAATCATGGCTTTCCTCCTTCCACAGTGAATGCGACATCGGTATCGAACACGCGTCCAATGCCAATTGACGTAAGGACTTCGTCCTCCAGAGCGTGCATCATTCTGTGATCTTTCGGATCATGATCATCGTACCCGAGCAGATGTAGGATACCGTGGAGAGAGTAGAGCAGGAGTTCATGACTGAGAGAATGCTTTCGGTCAGAAGCGGCCCGAATCGCTTCATCGTGGTTGATGTAGATCTCGCCGTCGATTCTGTCACGGCTGGGTTGAGGAGGGTTCAAAAGGTTAAATGTAATAACATCGGTCGTGGAAGGATCGTTCAGATAATTACCATGAAGATTCGAGATGTAAGCATCACCGACGACGATGACATTCAACGTAAATTCGCTGACGTTCAGGCACGTCAACGCCTGGGCCAGAGAGGATTCGAGCCATTGTAGATCGAGCTGCTCGGAGGAAGGACCGTTGGATATCGATGAAGAGACATCCGGATCCACCATAATGCGAAGACAGGTTGTACTGTCCTCCTCGTCGTCGCTGGGGGGAGATGCGTTTTGATCGGCAGGTATGGAGTCGTTCATTTCGTTATAAATAAGCGAGTCTAATATCACCTGTATTTTACTCGCTCCAATCTCCAAATGGAAAGAGTTTGCAAAAGGAATCAGTTGATTGACGAAAGAGATTATCCAACATGGCGGTCGGATTGTTCCTTTTGAATATCTTCTTTGGCGTTTTCCTTCTGGGCATCGGGGTATGCGACGCGGCCATGGTAGCTGGCTGTAAGAGATTTGGTAACAGCCTGCTCAATACCCTTGATTTCAGCAAGTGTGATATCGCATTCGCCGAACTGGTCATCCATGAGGCGTTTCGTACTCAAGGAATGGACAAGTTGCTCGATTCGGAGCGGCGTCGGATCCGAGAGTGTTCTACACGCGGATTCGACGGCATCGCTAATCATTAGGCAGGCGGCTTCCTTAGTCTGCGGTTTCGGACCGGGATAACGGAATTCAAACTCATCAGGTTGCTCATCGTCGCCTTTCTGTTTTTTGGCGGCATGGTAGAAATATTCCACGAGCGTAGTACCGTGGTGCGTCTCGATGAATTGGTGAAGGGGCTTGGGTAGGCCATATTCGCGGGCCATCTCGATACCATCTTTGACGTGACCGACGATGATGAGGAGACTCATGGCAGGTTGCAGTTTTTCATGCTGGTTTCGGCCGGCAAGCTGGTTCTCAACGAAGTACTGAGGCTTGTGGATTTTACCAATGTCGTGATAGTACGCACCGACGCGTGTAAGGAGGCTGTTGGCTCCAATGGCTTCAGCTGCTGCGCCAGCAAGCGCGGCAACTTGGAGAGAGTGGTTGAATGTACCCGGGGCGGCCTGTTGCAGACGTTTCAGGAGTGGGTTGTTCATGTCCGCAAGTTCAAGGAGCGTCATGGATGTTGTAACGTTGAACAGGCGCTCGATAAAGGGAAGAAGGCCGAAGACGAGGAGACCAACAAACAGACAAGCAACAAACGAAAAGCCGGATTGAATCAGTAGCTCCTGCCCGATTTCTCGGGCAATTCCTGGGGCAAGGTTTTTCTCCACAAGGCCGGCGCCGATGACGCCGGCGGCAGCGGCGATGCCGGTAACGAAGCCTACACGGCTAAGTGTGGTTCGGTGTCGTAACTCACGAAGCTGCGAGATAGCCAGGGCACTGACCACAATGGTCACAAGCACCATGGAGGCGGACAGGTTGAAGGCGAGACCGAGAAGCATGATGTGGAGAACGGCGATTCCGAGAGCAAAACGCTGATCGTAAGCAATTGAAAGGATCAAAGCCACAAGGAGAGCTGGCGGTAAGGACGAGGCGGGACCGAAGCTGGGCATGAAAGACAAAGAGAGGATCGGCAGTGCAAGCGACCCGAGGAGAAGAACGGCCATGACGAGACTACGCATGGGTTTGTGCGCCACGCGTGGTTTGACCGCGACAATGTAGCCTACCAAAACCAGAGAGACGAGCAGGACGAGAAGCAAGAGGCCGCCGTGGGTAATGAGACGACGATTGAAAGGTATGGCCTCGAGATGTTCTTTCAAGAGACGGTAACCATCGGGGCTTAGCTCGGCACCGGCGGGGACAAGGATGTCCCCGCCCCAATATTGAACCTCAACATCCTTAACGGCTGCCAGGGCTTGGTTGCGTGCCTGCTGCGACAAGGTGGAACTGTAATCGTAGGTTGGCTGGGCGGCTTTCCGGAAATAGTGTTTGAGTGCTTCGATAACAGCGGGAGAGAATTTGTCCGCCAAACGAGCGATGGTCGCGTTAAGTTGGACAGGGTCATCAATCTTGGTTACTTCGGACTGCTCGATTTCACGTGCGTTGGCGGAAGTACCCAGTTGAACCGGGCGTGTTTTGTAGTCCGGCTCGTTTTTGGCTTCGCCCGTTCTAAGGATGGCCGTGTAGCGAAGCTGACTTATGAATTCTGAGATGAGTTCCTTCCAGTTTTGTTTGGACTCATCATCGCGGTTAAAGAGTTGAATTGCTTTGAGTGACTCATCAGACTGGCCAAATCTTGAAGCGAAATCGGCGGCAGCCTTCTCTGTGACGGATTTAAGATTGGCGACCGATTGAGGAAGATTGGAGAGCGTGCGTTTGGTATCGCTCATAAAGGATTCATTAAGCTGGTAGACTACGGGGGATCGCTCGATCGCACGTTTCTTTGCCGTTTGCGTAGCCAGGAGGTCGACGGATTTGAATTCGACACGGGCAACCTGCGCTTTATCGACAATTTGTGTGGGGAGATAGGCCGGCTCGTTGCGAGCGGCGATGACAATGAGAGAAGCGACGGCAACAAACAAAACGGCAATAGATAAGGACCAGATGGTGTCTCCGCGTGAAAGGATGCTGCGAACGCGCTGCTCCTTTTGTGGGAGATTTTTTCTGACCTCGCGGCGTCGGGATGTGATGGATTTGAAAAGTGACATGGATAAGGGTCGAGTACCCGTTGGTTCGCCTGTTTTCGTCGCGTGTATCCTAGTGAATCATCGGCTTCGAGGCGATGTATGTCCAATCAAGAATTTATTCGGACGTGTTTTCCCGTCCGTATGCCTCCACAATCCGCTGCACGAGGGAGTGGCGGACGATATCGGATTGACCGAGCGTCAAAAAGGCGATTCCGGGGACACTGCGGAGCCTTCGGGCTGCATCAATCAGGCCTGACTCGGTGATGTTCTCAAGATCGATCTGGGACGTATCACCCGTGACGATGACCTTGGAGCCATGCCCCATGCGGGTGAGAAACATGAGCATTTGCGATGAGGTAGTATTCTGGGCTTCATCGAGAATGATGGCGGCATCGTTGAGGGTGCGCCCGCGCATGAACGCAAGGGGCACAATCTCAATCAGATCATTGAGCATGAATCGCTGAACCTGCTCGAAGGGCATCATGTCGTGAAGGGCATCCAGGAGAGGGCGTAGGTAGGGATTGACCTTTTGTTGCATGTCACCGGGAAGAAAACCGAGTCTCTCACCCGCCTCAACGGCCGGCCTGGCCAGGACCAGTTTACGGACCTGCCCGCGTTTCAAAAGTGAAACGGCAGCGGCAACGGCGAGGTAAGTTTTTCCCGTTCCTGCGGGACCGGAGCAAAAGACCATGTCTTTCTGCGCCATGGCCTCAACGTAAGCTTTCTGACCTGAGGTCTGTGCTTGAACTCGGCGCCCACTTACGTACACGTCAATAAATGTTTCAGGCGTGATGCGGTCGAAAGAATCGGTTTTTCCGAAGCCGCCGACGCCGGAAGTCCGATTGATACGTTCGACAATATCCATACGTGAGAGCGAACGATTTTTGCGCACGGATTCGGTGATGTCAGAGATAACTTCCGCGGCCCGATTGACCGCGTCTCCGTCCCCTGACAGGCGCACCTGGTCATGACGTGAGACGATATTCACGCCGAGTACTTCCCGAATGATTTTCAGGTTTCTATCAGCAGATCCCAGGACCGCAACACGATCGGTGTCAGGAGGTATGGTGATGGTAATTTCCAAACCGTCGGTTCCTTTTCCATTCCAAAAAGCAAGCGAATCGCGGAAGTGCGATTCGCCGGGGAATCCATATTATACGTCGCGGAACTATGAATTTTCAATGGTTTCTCATTGCCGACTACGGTTGGAGCCTAATATGACGCACATGGGTAAGACCGCGCTATTGGCATTGATGGCATTTCTGGGACTGGGCTGTAGCGGCGCACCGAATAAAGCACTTTCGCACGGCGGGGGCCAAGGGCATCACACTGAAGACGGAGAGAAAAAGGGAGCCTACCACCTGGATCTCGCGACACTGAAAGAGGTGTTGCCGAATACGATTGAGGCATTGCAATGGGGAGTCAAGCGGGTCAAGGGAGCCGGCAAGGCGATACAGGCGACGGCTCTAACACTGGATGACCGCGAAGTGCTGGTTAAGGCGGAAAGGCAGGCGAACGGAGCGGTATCACTTCGTGTCAAAGTAGGATATTTCGGGGATGCGAAACTTGAGGCCGCGTTTCATCGAGAATTAAGTCTTCAGATCAAAGCGTGGAGGGAACGAAAAAACCGTAAGAGGATGTAGTGGCGTATCGCCCGAATCGTTGGAAACAGGAAAGTGGTTTCTATGCAAGCTGTTGTTATCTCAATTGGAGATGAATTGGTCTTGGGACAAACGGTGGATACGAACGCTGCATGGTTGAGCAGTCAATTGGCATCGTATGGCGTGAGTACCAAATGGCAACTGACGGTGGCGGATGATCGCGAAGAGATTCAAGACGCTATCACGGAGGCTGCCCATGACGCCGAGCTGGTAATCGTGACCGGCGGATTAGGTCCCACTGAAGACGACCTGACGCGGTTTGCGCTTGCAGACGCTCTGGAATGTGAGCTGGTTCTGTTTGAGAACGCGTTGGATCATCTGACCTCGTGGTTTGAGCAGCGAGGAAGAAAAATGGCGGAGGCAAATCGAGTCCAGGCAATGTTGCCGGGTAAGTCGAGAATGATTTCAAACACCGTGGGTACAGCGCCGGGAATTGAGGCCAGTATCGGAGATCATCAAATATTCGTATTTCCGGGGGTGCCGGACGAAATGCGTGTCATGTTCAAACGGAGTATTGTTCCATTGCTTCGGGATGAAAGAAACGCGACATCCAAACGGGTAATTCTGGCGCGCAAGGTCAATACCTTCGGTGAGGGCGAATCGAGGGTCGCCGAGTTGTTGGGTTCGCTCGCGGACAGGGATCGAAATCCGCTGGTGGGTACCACAGTAAGTGATGGGATCGTGGCCGTTCGGATTCGCAGTGAGTCGACGGATACTGAGGAAGCGGAGGAAGCGCTGAACGCGACGACGCGGGCAGTTGAGGATGCGCTGGGTGAGCTGGTGTTCGGGTGGGATGGCACAACACTGGCAGAAGCGACGGGGCAGATGCTAAAGACGCAGTGCGAGACCGTAGCCACGGCTGAGAGTTGCACGGGTGGACTCGTGGGAAAGATGTTGACGGACACATCGGGGTCCAGCGATTACTACCAGGGAGGTTGGGTAACCTATTCGAATGAGATGAAGTGCGAAGCCCTTGGAGTTGAGATAGGAATGATCGAAAAGCATGGGGCAGTCAGTGAGGAAGTCGCGATGGCGATGGCGGAAGGAGCAAGAACCAAGTCAGGAGCCGCGTTTGCCCTTTCGCTCACAGGCATCGCAGGCCCGGCCGGCGGGACCGAAGAGAAACCCGTGGGAACCGTTTGGATTGGATTGAGTGAGTCAGGATACTCCCCTACCGCTGCTCGACACGTATTTGGCGGTAATCGGGAGATGGTACGATTGCGAGCGAGCTTAACGGCCCTGGACATGCTGCGTGTGAGATTACTGGCAAAAACTGAGGTGATCTGAGTGGTGATACCGAGACGGTGAACGGCGTGGAGGTGTGATTCGTGATAAGAATGCGGGGTCGCGACCGCAGATCAGGTGGGCTATTATGGTCGATTCGATTTTGGCCGAGTTAACGTATGCGGCCAAACATTTTTAAGAACGGAATTCGGTATGTTAAGAAGAACGCATAGTTGCGGTGAATTACGCAGTGAGGATGTCAATAGCGACGTGGTTCTGGCTGGATGGGTGAATAATTACCGCGATCATGGGGGCGTCATTTTTATCGACCTTCGGGACCGTGAGGGAACAACTCAGCTTGTATTTCATCCGGAAAATGCCGAAGCACATGCTCTGTCCGACAAGTTGCGACACGAGGACGTTGTTGCAGCCAAAGGAAAGGTTGTCACGCGTCAGGAGGGCATGGCGAATCCGAAAATGGTGACCGGGGAGATCGAGATTGATTGCGTCGAGCTTGAGATTCTCAATAAGGCGGAAACACCGCCGTTCACACCGGATGATGCGGATCGCGTGGCGGAAGATACCCGTCTCAAATATCGGTTTATTGATTTACGCAGTCCGCGCATGCATGAGATCTTCAAAACGCGATATCGCGTAACAAAGATTCTCCGCGATGTGTTTGATTCGCATGGATTTTACGAAATTGAAACACCGTTCCTGTGCAAAAGCACTCCGGAAGGTGCGCGCGACTTTCTCGTGCCGTCGCGTATTCATGAAGGTCACTTCTACGCATTACCTCAAAGCCCCCAGTTGTTCAAACAGATTCTGATGACCTCCGGAATGGAGAAATATCTTCAGATCGTGCGGTGTTTTCGGGATGAGGACCCGCGTGCGGATCGCCAGGCTGAATTTACGCAGATTGATCTGGAGATGAGTTTTGTTGAGCCTGACGACGTCCTGAATGTCGTCGAAGATTCGCTTCGCGCAGTATGGAAAGGAATACTCGACATCGAGATCGGCGAAGTGCCGCGGATCACCTATGCCGAGGCCATGTCACGCTTCGGGTCGGACCGCCCGGATATGCGATATGACATGGAATTGATCGATATCTGTGATCTGGCGGCCAGGACAGACTTCAAGGTATTCACGGGAACGATAGAATCGGGCGGGATCGTGAAGGCGATCCGAGTACCCGGTGGCGGTGTGATGACGCGATCGCAGACGGACGGATTGGCCGACTGGGTAAAGCAGTTCGGAGCAAAGGGTCTTGCGGTGACTAAGGTGGGCGCAAGCGGGGAACTCGAGACGGGTATTTCCAAATTTATCACCCCGATTGCCGGGGACCTGATTGAACGACTTGGGGCAACCGAAGGCGACCTGTTGTGCTTCGCGGCGGATACGAGCAAGGTGGTTCACAGAACACTCGGTGAATTACGTATTAAATTGGCGCATGATTTGGACTTGATCCCGGAAGGCGTTTGGAAGTGGTTATGGGTGGTGGACTTTCCGCTGTTTGAATGGAACGAGGAGACAGGACGATATGACAGCCTGCATCACCCGTTTACGGCACCGTGCGATGAAGATATTGATAAACTGACGGAGGATCACGCCGGCCAGGTTATTAGCAAGGCCTATGACATTATTCTCAATGGATCAGAGTTGGGCGGCGGGAGTATTCGTATCCATTCGCAGGATGTTCAGAGTAAGGTTTTTGAACTGCTTGGGATCGACGAGGCGTCGGCGGAGTCAAAGTTTGGCTTCCTGCTCAATGCTTTGAAGTATGGGACGCCACCCCACGGAGGACTTGCGTTGGGATTGGATCGTATCATTATGCATCTGTGCAATACGACCAATATTCGAGACGTTATCGCGTTTCCAAAGACGCAGACCGGAGCGGATGTGATGACCGAGGCTCCATCGCCCGTGGATGAAGCCCAGCTTGATGAGTTGGCATTGCGGGTCCAGACGCATCATCTGCCTGAAAAGGCCGTATGATTTGATTGGCAATTGACATTAACGATGGAATTGAACGACGGGCTGAGATGATCTTCAGCGCGTCGTTTTATTTAGGAACAAATTCAAGGCATGTGTGGTATAGCCGGGCTTGTTCAATTTGATGCCTCGCCCGTCGAGCAGGGACGATTGGAATCGGCGCGCGGAGTTCTCGATCCCCGCGGACCGGACGGTTGCGGTGTGTTCCTTGAAAGCGGAGTGGGACTTCTGCATACACGTCTGGCCGTCGTGGATATTGTCGGCGGACACCAGCCAATGGTGTACGAGGACGAAACGGGAGAGAGAATCGCCGTAGCGTTCAATGGAGAGGTTTACAATCACCGGGAATTGCGGATCGAATTAGAGAGAATGGGGCACCGCTTCACAACGGATCACAGTGATACGGAAGTACTGTTGCACGGGTATCGTGCCTGGGGAACGGACCTCGTCCAGCATTTGCGTGGGATGTTTGCTTTTGTGATATGGGATCGCGCAGGAGGTACGGTAATGCTTGCACGGGATCCTTTCGGCAAAAAACCGATTTATTATCACCATACGAGAAATCGATTGGTGATCGGTAGTACGGTGGCAGCGGTGTGCACATTGATCGGGCAGAAACCCTCGATTGATATGCAGGGTTTGGGAGAGTATTTGACGTTGGGGTATACGCACTCACAAAGTTTGGTTAAGGATGTCCACGAATTGACGCCGGGACATGTGATGGTAGCGGACTCCTCCGGGAAGGTGAGCTTCAACCGTTACGTATCATTGCCGGGCTCCTCAAACGAGACAAATGGCAATGGGGGCACGTTGCTGGATGTGGATAACGCGTTGCAGGACGCGGTGGTACGCCGACTCGAGGCGGATGTACCCGTCGGTTGTTTTCTATCGGGCGGCATCGACAGCTCGGTCATCGCTGCCATCGCCCAGCGAAAGCTCGCGCCGAAATGTGAGCGGATCAAAACCTTCACTGTCGTGATGGACAAGAAAGACCATGATGAATCCAAATGGGCAAAGGCCGCAGCGCTTTACATTGGGTCTGACCATCGTGAACTCCCCGTCAAGATCGAATTTATCGAAGACCTTCGATACTTGGTTCAACTGATGGGAGAACCGTTCGGCGACAGTTCGATCCTGCCCACATACTGGCTTTCCAGGGCGGTACGTGAGCATGTGACGGTCGCATTGAGCGGCGATGGAGGGGATGAATTGTTTGGAGGATATGATCGGTACCGCGCAATGGGTCTGATTGGACGACATGGATGGTGGCTGAAGCGTATACCCAGGGCATTCATTGGCGATGGAACGATTAAGAGCAAGCGGGGACGTATGAGGCGACTGACTGCCGCGGCTGAATTCGCCTCTGCGAATGAATCCTATCTGGACATGATCAGACTCTTTGACGGGGAAGCAATTAAAGATATGGGCTTTGATGGCGTAACGGGGATCAAGGCGTTATCCAACTGGGTCGGCAATACGGATGGCGCATATGCCGCGCGCCGATGGGATATGCACCACTATCTCCCGTCAGACCTTCTCACCAAGGTGGATCGCGCTTCGATGGCCGCGGGATTGGAAGTTCGCTGTCCGTTTCTGGATTTGGATGTGAGCGAAGCAGCCGCGCGCTTACCGAAGCGACTTACACGATGGGGAAAGGTCGGGTTAAAGAAGGTCGCACGACGGTACCTACCCCAGACTCTGATCAAGCGGAAAAAGATGGGATTCGCGTTGCCAATCGGGGCGTGGTTTCAGGACGAACTCAAGCCGCTGATAACAAGCTACCTGATGGACGGCCCGCAGCTTCGGGAACTGGGTGTGCGACGAGAGGCAATGGAAACACTGATTGGGGAACATTCTGGGGGCATAAGGGACCATTCGCAGCGGATTTTTGCACTCTTAAGCCTCTCGGTTTGGATGGAGTGGGCGGGAGTTTGAGATCGCAATCAAGGTTAACGGGCGATTTCGGAATGCCATACGGTCGGAAAGTCTTCTCGGATATATAATGATTTGTTATGGCCCTTCAATCCCCTGAAGCCATCGAACTGAAGCGTCTGCTTCACGATATGTCAAGTGCGGGGAGTTTGTATACGCGACTGGATGACAACCGCCTCGAATGTTACGCATGTGGCCACCTGTGCAAAATCGCGGAGGGCAAGGAAGGCGTGTGTCGGGTACGTTATCAGGAAGACGGTGTGTTGCGCGTACCGGGCGGTTATGTGGCATCCTTGGCTTGCGATCCGATTGAGAAGAAGCCGTTTTTCCACGCGTTCGTGGGCCGGCCCGCAATGAGTTTCGGGATGCTGGGGTGTGACCTGCATTGCGGTTACTGCCAGAACTGGGTGACAAGTCAGGCGATGCGGGACGATAATGCCGTGTCTGGCGTGAGGACAGTAAGTGCAAAAGAGCTGGCGGATGCGGCAGTCAGATATGGGGCTCCGGTAATTACATCAACCTACAACGAGCCGTTGATTACGGCAGAGTGGGCGCTGGAAGTTTTTTCAGAAGCACAAATGAAGGGAGTCTTGGGAGCATTTGTATCCAACGGCAACGCAACGGAAAAGGTTTTGGATTTTCTAAAGCCCTACGTGAACCTTTACAAGGTGGATCTAAAATCATTCCAGGATCGGGAGTATCGCAAGCTGGGTGGGCAATTGGAAAACGTCAGGCGAACGATCAGGCAGTTGCATGAGCGGGGAATCTGGCTCGAAGTAGTGACACTTAGCGTTCCCGGTTTGAATGATTCGGATGATGAGTTTAAGGAGATGGCGGAATTCCTTGTGGGCATTTCACCTGACATACCGTGGCACATCACAGCATTTCACAGTGATTACAAGATGCAAAGCACACCGGACACGGAGGCCGACCGATTGATTTCCGCATGTGAGATCGGGACCAGGGCAGGTTTACGATATGTGTATGCGGGGAATCGTCCGGGACGGGTGGGCGAGCTGGAAAACACGCGTTGCCATCATTGCAACGCCACAGTTATTCGACGACAGGGATTCCGAATACTTGAGAACAGGCTGGTGAGGGGATGGTGCCCGGACTGTGGAGGAAGAGTGCCTGGATTCTGGGCGAGGGATTGTGTCGTTCCACAGGAAGGAGCAGGACAATCTGCATGGCTGCAAAAACATCCGGAAGCACGAGCATAGGTATTTCGCAGACAAGATCCGGAACATACGGGTTATTGCCTCTCCAAAGAATCGCGCGTGTGGTCCAATGGCATTGACCCGTTATGATCGGCCATGGATTATTTTCATGATGATATTGACGAGCGAATTTTAGTCCTCCAGTTGGATAGCGCGGTAAATACGGATGCGTGCCACGCATTAGTTCAAAAGATTGAAGGGATGATCGAAAATGGTTTGCGTGGAATTATTGCTGACTGTTCTGAATTGGAATACATTTCGAGTTCGGGCGTCGGCATTCTCTTAAGACTTTACCGTTACGTGAATCAGCACGGCAGCCGTATCACGGTTGCAGGAGCAAATTCGGAAGTTGCAGAAGTGCTTCAGCTCACACGATTTGATGAGCTGCTGGGGATACATCAGGACATAGAGACGGCAAGGGAAGAAATCGCGAAGAGCAATTAAGTCGGGAATAATCACTTTTCCGATCGACTGATTTTCTCCAGAGATTTGATGAACTGAACCAGGTCATCGATTTCCGTTGCCTTGAATTGCAGGGCGGGCATAGTGGCGGGTTGCCCCCGAATGACGCGTGCGCGTGGATTGATGATGGAATCGCGAAGATACGCTTCGTCAACCGTCGCCGTGGAGCCGTCGGTGTGGATTACGGTCGAACTGTACATACCGGTGAGAGGACTGGCTTCTTGCGTGGTGGCGCGCAATGCCTCGGTCATGGGATGGCAATCCATGCAACCGCGCGTCTTGATAAAGATTGCCCCCCGTTGCACCGCGGTCATTTTCTCCAGTTCATCCCGCGAAGGTTCGGGAGTACTCCTAGAGCCACATGCGTTGGTCCCGAAAAGGACAAAAACTCCGATACACCATATGGACAATTGCTTCACCATGATCTCCTATATCCCCACGCACAATGATAGAAGGGGTCGAAACAAGAATGCCCAATCAACGCTGATAAATCGGTAAATAGTGATACTTGACCGCAAGGGAAAGGACGCCGAGTGAGGTGGCGTAGACGCGACCGTAGGATCGCTCCGAGCTGTTGCCCGCAAACCATGAACCATCGCGCTGCTGGTATTTAAGTAGCATGGACTGCACGATCGTGCGAGCGGTCTTGGCATGTTCTCCGCCACGCTGGTACATACCCTGGGCGTAATAGTAAGTCCCGTAAAAAAACCAACGCTGATACCATTGAGGCGGGCGCTTGCTCAGCCAATCCGCCGCGCCCTTGGCAAGCGGCGACTTGTATTCACCGCAGACCTGCATGGCCAGAAGGCCCGCGGCTGCCATGGCATATTCCGGGCCTCCTCCAGGCTGGTAGGCAAACGCAGAGACTTTATTAACGGGCGTCCCATCAGGGTGGAGACGCGAGTAGTAAGAACGCTTGAGGTAGGCAACCGCATCTTCAATGGATTTGGCGGGAATGTCCAGCCCCGCGTTCTTCGCGGATCGAAGAGCCATGAGTTGCCAGATAGTGATGGAAAGATCCGCATCGCGCGCGGTTGGTGTATAACGCCAACCGCCGCGAAAGCGATAACTCTTGTAAACACGTTGCGACTGGAGAATGAGATTGATTGCTTTTTTGAGTCGTAGGCGGATAAGTTTGTCCTGTTCGATATCGAGACCCATCCCGAGCATTTCAGCCAGCGTAAGCGTGATGATCCCATGACCATACATTTTGGATCGATCAGCAAGGCCAAAATAACCGGAAGAGTGCTGGCGGTCTTCGCGTAGGATAAATTCCAGACCTTTACGCATGGCACGCCCGTAAGGAGTAGGATCGGTGGGCTGGTGTCCGACGGCGGCCATCGCCATCATAGAAAGCGCGGTCATGGTGGTGTCGTGCGTGCGGTCGGTAATGGCGCCCGTTCGATGCTGACGAGAGATTAGAAAATTAATCGCACGATTGATCGCCGTATCAACCTGATCCTTCTTAAAAGCAGCCGCGGGATCTGCATCCGGCACGTCAAAGGGTTGCGCAACGGCAACTGAAGAAAACAACGTCGTCACAAGTAACGCAAGAATCAGCGATCGGGTTTTAATAGATAACTGCGCATTCATGGCTTGGCATTCTTCTTTCGTCGGGCGCGTTCAGCAATGGCGCGGAAGTAGGCGTCGACACGACGCTTGTATTCACCGGTAACCGACTCCCTGCTACCCTCCAACAAATCCTTGGCCAGTTTGGGAGGCAGCTTACCCCAATCCTTCGCGCCCGCGATTCGTCGAATACGCGGGAGGTTTTCCGGAGTTTTCTGTTCGGAATCGGGAGAAGCGCCGTCACCGGACTTCCCGCTAAATCCTTCCGACTCCTGACCTTGCCCCTTGGAAGGTGATCCCGGCGTTTGGTTATTTGACCGGGCATTGGCCATGGACCGCGCCTGGGAGGCTGCGGCCCGCGATAACGCCTGTGATGCGGATTGACTCAAGGCCTGCGCGGCTTTGGATGAAGGCGACTGACCCGGTTGCCCCTGCCCCCCCCGCTGCTCCCCCTTACCC
Source organism: Phycisphaeraceae bacterium (assembly GCA_028284925.1). GTDB lineage: Bacteria > Planctomycetota > Phycisphaerae > Phycisphaerales > Zrk34 > JANQQT01. The sequence continues at coordinate 52,834 of JANQQT010000103.1, forward strand.
GATTCGCCTTGACCCGACTGACCTTGGCCCGACTGACTCTTCCCGGACTGCCCCTTTCCGGATTGACTTTGACCGGAATTCGATTGACCGCTCGACGATGGTGACTGGCCCATGCCCGACGAAGAACTGTTGGATCGACTTGCCTGAGACTGCGATTGGCCGGCCTTCGCAATTTGATTTGAGGCCTGGCTACCATCTTGCGAGGCATTGGAATCATTGGATTGGCCTGACGAACTGAACGACTCACCGCGGTTCATGGATTGATCCAATTGGTCAAGCGTACGGGCCAGCGCACGGGCTACGCTTGGATCGTCCAGAGGAGTTGAACTGGGGGCAGCAGGAGACTGACCAGGACCGGCTCCGGGAGTTTTTCCGGGTGAACTTCCGGGTGAATTTCCGGGGGTACTTCCGGGGGTGCTTCCGG
>JANQQT010000119.1 GCA_028284925.1 Phycisphaeraceae bacterium
GGAATGGAAGGTGTCGCCGTTGCTGACCCGTATGTCGAACGGCTTATGGAGGGGTTCGCATTTCTTACAGCACGCGTTCAGCTCAAGCTCGATTCGGAATTCCCCCGTTTCACCAATTATCTTCTGGAAACCGTTTACCCTCATTATCTTGCCCCGACGCCCTCCATGCTGATCACTCAGTTTCAGGCCGATATGAAGGAGGAAAAACTGACCGCCGGGTACACCATTCCACGGCAAACCTCGCTCAAGAGTCGCATCGGCAAGGGCGACCAGACCGCATGCGAGTACCGCACTGCTCACGAAGTCCAGCTTTGGCCTTTCGAGTTGACTGACGCCCAATATTACGTTCAGGACGTAGCGACACTCAACCTGCCCGAACATGTCGGATCACCCCAGGCGGCTGTGCGGCTTCGACTCAAGACCGCTCCCGGTCTGACCTTCAGTGAATTGGATATGGATGTCCTCAATCTATATCTCACTGGCGGCGATGAGATTGCCACACGTCTGTATGAGCAGTTCTTTGGTCACGGTACCCACGCGGTGGTCAGACCGATCACACAACCAACGCCCTGGCAATTGGTCATTTCCAGCAATGGCATCAAGCGCAGAGGATACGATCTTGAAGATGCCTTGCTTCCTTACGACGCCCGATCCTTTCACGGATACCGATTGCTACACGAGTATTTCGCCTTTCCGCAACGTTTTCTCTTCGCCGACCTCCACGGCCTGGGCCCCGGCATCAAACGATGTGAGGCAAACGAGATAGATGTAATCGTCGTGTTCAACGCCGCGGACTACGAATTGGAAGACGTCGTGTCGGCTAACCATTTCAAACTGTTCTGTACGCCTGCAATCAATCTTTTCCCACTTCGCGCCGACCGAATTCACGTCACAGACAAATTTAGCGAATTCCATGTCCTCCCCGACCGAACGCGCCCCATGGATTTTGAAGTCTATCGCGTGAACACCGTTACGGGATTCGGCGATGGCGTGCACAGCGAACGGGAATTTCGTCCGTTCTATGCCGCCGCCGATGTCGGAAGTGAAATGGCCGATCAGGAAGCATTCTTCGCCGTGCATCGTGTGTCACGCGCACTCTCCGACCGCGCCAAACGCGTCGGTCCGCGTTCCAGTTACGGTGGAAGTGAAGTTTACCTCTCTCTTGTCGATGCCAAAGCTGCGCCGATCGACGCCGACATCCGGCAATTGGGAATGACCACCCTTTGTACCAATCGCGATCTGCCACTGCGAATGCCTACCGGACAGGATACCACGGACTTCACCATCGAGGCCGGTCTGCCTATAGAAGCCGTTCGCGTGGTAACCGGCCCAACACCACCATGTGCATCTTTCGCCGAAGGTGAGACCTCCTGGCGCCTCATCAGCCACCTATCGTTGAATTATTTATCACTCATGGACACCGAATCCGGCAAGGCCGCCGCCGCGCTGAGGCAGGTACTTCAGTTATACGCCGACCTCACCGATTCCGCCATCCGCAAACAAATCGATGGCGTCAAGACCGTCACTGCAAGACCAATTATCCGCCGCGTTCCGACCCCTGGTCCGATTACTTTCGCAAGAGGCTTGGAGGTTTCCGTCACACTCGAGGACGACGCTTTCGAAGGCATCGGGACATTCCTCATGGGGTCCGTCCTTGAACAGTTTTTTGACCGTTATGTATCGATCAACTCATTTACCGAAACGGTGGTGAACACGACCGACCGCAAGGAGATTATGCGATGGCCGTCGAGGTTCGGTCGCAAGCCGACGCTCTAATGCAAAAGCTTGCCGATGACCCCCATCACTTCGATTTCTTTCAATTGGTCCGACGCTTGGATTGCGCCTTTCCAGATCTCCCGCCAACCGGCCACTCCAGCCTACCCAAGGACGACCCGGTCCGATTCGGCCAGGAACCGTCCATGAGGTTTGCGCCTTCTGCGATTTCTGGCTTTCATCCCGGTGCCACGCAAGACAATCCCGGTCTGCCGCGCATCAATCTGGATTGTTTCGGTCTCCTCGGCCCCAACGGTCCCATGCCGCTCCATTTCACCCAGTACGTCCGCGATCGAATCTTTAACAATCACGATAAGACACTCTCACGCTTTCTGGATGTTTTTCATCATCGTGCCGCCTCGCTTTTCTACCGCGCATGGTCGACCCATCAGCAGACGGTTCAATTTGAACGCGGTGGAGACGATCGGTTTGCCATGTACATCGCCTCTCTGTTTGGCATGGGCATGGATTCACTAAGAGGACGTGATTCAGTTGCCGACAAGGCGAAATTGTACTATTCCGGCCGATTGGTGAATCAGACACGCCACGCCGAAGGGCTTGCAGGCATTCTCGACGGATATTTTCAGGTTAAGACGCGAATCACGCAGTTCGTGGGGCAATGGATAGAACTTCCCGATGACTGTAAGTGTCGCGTCGGCGAGTCCAAAAGAACAGGCCTGATGGGCATGACTACCATCGTCGGTTCAATGGTTTGGGACACCCAGCAAAAATTTAGAATACACATGGGCCCGATGGATCGCGCCGATTACGAAAGACTCCTCCCCAGCGGATCGAGCTTCAAGCGATTAACCACATGGGTTCGCATTTATACCTGCGATGAGTTATCTTGGGACGTGCAGTTAATTCTGAAGAAAGATCACGTGCCCGACACGAAATTAGGTATGGCCGGTCGTTTGGGTTGGACGACCTGGCTCAAATCCGGATCAGCCCCGTTTGATCGAGATGCGGATGATCTGGTTCTCCAGCCTTCGGAGTTCGAACATGGTACGGAATAGTAATCATGAATTATGGGACGGGGATAGGTAAGAATGGAGTAACAGATGGCTGAAATAAGTCGAGCAAACCTTTTTGGCAAAATGAATAGCGTGGGTTACAAATCCATGGAAGCCGCAACCGTATTTTGCAAGATGCGCGGCAACCCCTACGTCGAACTCGTGCACTGGATTCATCAAATTCTCCAGCTACAGGACTCGGATCTACACCATATCATCAAACACTACGGTTGCGATCCTGCACGTCTCGTCGCAGATCTCCAGGAAACACTTGACGGGTTATCCCGCGGCGCAACCTCGATTTCGGATCTCTCAAGCCAGTTGGAAGACGCCGTGGAACGCGGATGGGTCTACGGCTCTCTGATGTTTGGCGAAAACGCCATTCGCACCGGCCACGTTGTCATCGGTATCCTCGAAACACGCAATCTGAAGAACGCCCTGCGCAATATCTCCGATCAATTCGACAAGATCGACAAGGATGAACTTGCGAAGGACTTCTCAAAAATAACCGATGGGTCGCCGGAAGCCGTCCTGCGTGCAACGGATGGCTTTGGTACCGGTGCCACCCCCGGCGAGGCTAGCGATGCGATGGCGCCCGCCCAGATGGGCAAAGGTGAGGCACTGCAACAATTCACAACCGACCTCACGGAACAGGCTGCAGGCAATACCATGGACCCGATCGTTGGTCGGGATGAAGAGATTCGGCAAATCATTGACATCTTAATGCGCCGACGTCAGAACAATCCCATACTCACCGGTGAAGCGGGTGTGGGAAAGACCGCCGTGGTCGAAGGTTTCGCCCAGCGAATTGTTAAGGGCGATGTCCCCCCCATGCTCAAAGACGTCTCACTTCTCTCACTGGACATCGGCCTGCTTCAGGCCGGAGCAAGCATGAAAGGTGAGTTTGAGAATCGACTTCGACAGGTCATTGAAGAAGTACAGGCTTCCGAAAAACCCATTATCTTGTTTATCGACGAAGCCCACACACTAATCGGCGCCGGGGGTGCCGCGGGTACGGGCGACGCCGCAAATCTCCTCAAGCCCGCCCTTGCCCGTGGTGAGTTACGTACCGTCGCCGCCACAACATGGGCCGAATACAAAAAACACATCGAAAAGGACCCCGCACTGACACGCCGCTTCCAGGTCGTCAAAGTTGAGGAACCCAGCGAACCCAAGGCCGTTCAGATGATGCGCGGCATCGCATCCTCGCTGGAAAACCATCATCGCGTCCTCGTCCTCGATGAAGCACTTGAGGCTTCCGTCCACCTTTCCCACCGATATATCCCTGCCCGGCAGTTGCCTGACAAATCTGTCAGTCTCCTAGATACCGCCTGTGCCCGCGTCGCCGTAAGTCAGCATGCCACGCCTCCCTCAGTCGAGGATAGCCAGCGTCGCATTGACGCTCTCGAAACGGAACTACGCATCATCGAACGCGAGGCCGCAGTCGGCGTCGATACCGATGAACGCAAAGCTATCGCCGAATCCGCACTCACAGAGGAAAAGGATCGACTGGCAGACCTCGAAAAGAACTGGAACACTGAACGCGAACTCGTCAATCGCATTCTCGAAATTCGTACCAGGTTACGCGGCGATGGTGTCGAAAATATTGACTTAGTCCCCGAAGAAGCCCCTTCAGAAAACAATACCGGTAAAGATGAAACCGCTGTGGACGCGGAATCACGCGAATCAGCGCAGCCGGAACTCTCAGATGCGGAGCGTGTCGACTTAATGAAGGAACTCAGGGACCTCCAGGAAAAACTCCAGGATGTTCAGGGAGAAGACCCGCTCATTCTTCCCAGCGTCGACGAGGTCGCCGTAGGTTCCGTGGTCGCCGATTGGACCGGTATCCCCGTGGGCAGAATGGTTAAGGATGAACTGCAGAACGTCATGGACCTGGCTGGCACGCTTTCCCAGCGTGTTATCGGGCAGGATCATGCCATGGAAGCAATCGCTAAACGTATTCAGACATCCCGGGCGAATCTCGACAATCCCAACAAACCTATCGGCGTATTCCTCTTCGCAGGGACCAGCGGCGTTGGAAAAACCGAAACAGCCCTTGCCCTCGCCGAAGCACTCTATGGCGGTGAACAAAACGTCATCACAATCAACATGAGTGAATTTCAAGAGGCTCACACCGTTTCCACCCTCAAAGGAGCGCCTCCCGGTTATGTCGGGTATGGCGAAGGCGGCATCCTCACCGAAGCCGTCCGCAGACGCCCCTACAGCATCGTCCTGCTTGACGAAGTCGAAAAAGCGCACTCGGATGTCCATGAAATCTTTTTCCAGGTCTTTGACAAAGGTGTCATGGAGGATGGCGAAGGTCGAATGATCGACTTCAAGAATACCATCATTCTCCTGACCTCAAATGTCGGCTCGGATCTAATCATGAACATGTGCAAGGATCCCGAACTGATGCCCACCTCCGATGCGATTGCCAAGGCCATGCGAGATCCGCTTCTTAAGGTCTTCCCCGCCGCCCTGATCGGCCGCCTCGAAGTCGTCCCCTACTTCCCGTTAAGCGACGACATGATCAAGATGATCATTAGACTTCAGTTAGGTCGGGTCGAGAAACGCGTCGTGGAGAACCACGGTGTACCGTTTACCTATGATGATTCTGTCGTTGACCTCATCGCCTCACGCTGCACTGAGTTGGAAAGCGGCGGCCGAATGGTCGATTCCATCCTTACCGGCTCCGTCCTCCCGGCAATCAGTCGAGAGGTTCTAAACCGCATCATTGAGGGCCAATCCATTGAAAAGGTAGATATCAATGCCGAAAACAGCGAATTCGTATATTCGTTCTGACCCGTCTGACGGATGACGTAGCAGGAATTTTCGACTTTGGGCGTGCAACACCCGGCGGGGATGTGCGATAATTATCCACACGCCCCGCAACAGTTTCCGCCCGTTCCTATCGAGCCTTACAGTCGGCCTGGGCATGAATGAACACTGAAAAAGGTCATGACGTATGTCGCCACCAGAACAGGAATACAGCCAGGCAACTCGATCCTTGGCGGTCGGTACAGCCCTCGGAGATGACAAGCTCCTCATTCATCGAATGTCCGGCACCGAACAACTCGGACGGCAGTTTGAATATCACCTCGAATTGTCCAGCACCGATGAAAAAATCGAATTCGAAAAGATCCTCGGAACGGACATGACTGTCCGTTTTGCGATTGATGGCAAAAAGGAACGTTATTTCAATGGGATCGTTAGCCGATTCGTCATGATGAGCGCGACCGTCGGCGAGGCTCGTTACCAGGCAACGCTCGTCCCCTTTACCTGGCTGCTAACCAGAACCTCCGACTGTCGAATTTTCCAGAACAAGTCCGTCATCGACATCATTAAGCTCATCTTCAAGGAACGCGGACTGCCCAACGTAGACGAATCACTCAGCGGAACCTATCAGCCTGTCGATTACATCGTCCAATACCGCGAAACCGATTTCAATTTCATTAGCCGACTCATGGAACACGAAGGAATCTACTATTACTTCAAGCATGAGAACGGCAAGCACACCATGGTATTGTGCGACAATCCTTCCGCCCATAATCCATACGAGGGATACGACAAGATTAGATTTCGTGAGTCAAGAGATATTCGTCTTGGTGAGGAAATTATCGATAAATGGGAACTGGAGAAATCCGTCCAGCCTGCCGGTGTCGAACATCACGATTTTAATTTCGAACAACCCCGAGAGCCTGTCCAGGGCGCCAATTCACCTCCGTCGCCCAAACACAAGCACGCGAGTGAATTCAGACTCTTTGATTATCCCGGCGATTTCGACGAAGCTGGAAAAGGCGATGATCGAGCACGCGTTCGTGCTGAGCAACTGAAAGCACGTTACGAGACCATCCATGCGCATGGTAACGCAAAAGGGATTAAGTGCGGCTCCAAATTTAAACTCGAAAATTTCCCGCGCGGCGACCAGAACGACGAGTGCCTGATTACCAGCGCCAATTATTATCTCGTCAATCCCGATTTTCGTTCAGGAGGCGAGTCCGAACAGGAGTTTACCTGTAGTTTTGTCGCCATTCCTGCCAAGACCATTTATCGACCGCCCCGAAAGACACCCAAGCCCGTCGTCCAGGGCCCCCAGACCGCCATCGTCGTCGGACCTTCTGGCGAGGAAATCTTCACCGATAAATACGGACGCGTAAAAGTTCGTTTTCATTGGGATCGAAACTCCAATAAGCATGCGATCGATCAGAGATCCTGCTGGATTCGTGTCTCAGAAGCGTGGGCGGGCCGAAAATGGGGAACCATTTTCATCCCCCGAATCGGACAGGAAGTCATCGTCGAATTCCTTGAAGGCGATCCCGATCGCCCGATCATCACCGGTCGTGTTTACAACGCCGTCGAACAGGTTCCCTACGCCTTGCCTGAAAACAAAACGATGTCGACCATCAAGACATCCTCCAGCAAGGGCGGCGAAGGCTTCAACGAAATTCGCTTCGAAGACAAGGCTGGCTCAGAAGAGCTCTTCATGCACGCCCAGAAGGATCAGAATGTCAAGGTCCTCAACAATTACAAGGAACACGTTAACGCCAACCGGCACAAGCTCATCGGAAACTGCCAGTTTGAGAAAATCAAAAAAGACAAACACATGACCGTCGAAGGTGACCACTTCGAGAAAAACGATGGCGACCAGCATCGTATTCTCGAAGGCGACCAAATGACAAAGATCGAGGGGTCAATAAGCAAGACCGTAATCAAGGACTGGAAAGTGCAGGTCGATGGTGAGTGCGGCATCAAGATTGCCAAAGACTACAACAGCAGTTGCGACAACTACACGATCGAAACCAACGGCAACATGGATTCAAAAGCCGGCGGAGACGTTGCTCTGGAAGCGAGTTCCAACGTTCACATCAAGGGAGGGTCAAACGTCGTCGTCGAAGGCGGTTCAACGATTAGCCTTGTCGTCGGCGGAAATTTTGTAACCATCGATTCCGGTGGCGTCCATATCTCCGGATCGATCGTCAATATCAACTCCGGCGGGTCCGCGGGAAGTGGCCCCGGGGCCAGTCCCGTCTCTCCCGCAAAACCGGATGAACCGGAAGAACCCAAAGAACCCGGAACTGTTTCCGGTGACCCCGGTGCCGTCTCCGATGTGGAAAACTCCGAATCCGAAAAACCCGCCACTCAGCTTACCTCCAATCAGGCCATCGCACTCAACAACGCCAGCCAAAGCGGAAAACCGTTTTGCGAAGAGTGCGAAGCCGCTAGACGACAGCAGCAGCAACAACAATCCCAGCCCGACTCCAATCAACAGTCTCAGTCAAACCCGCCCGAACAAAACCAATCACTTCCGCCCGAGGATTTACAGTCACGTCCTCAGAACAACAACGATGCTAATCAGCCAAACCAGTCTCTACCCCCCGAAGATCTTCAGTCGCGCCCCCGGGATGAACCAAACTCCAGCCAGCCGCGGTCAAATATGTCCGATCCCGATGATGGCCCAATATGGGCCTGATTGTTACGGAGTGGAACCGCATTGATTCCGAAATCGAATACTTAATGGCTCGCCGAAATTGGCGTCCACGGATGACATCCACCGGTCGCCCTTCACATGGCAATTGGCCCTCGGTCAGCCTGACAGGAATGATGAATGCCTGATAAGAAAACCATTCAATTGATAGATGAACAACTGTTCACCACAGGACCGGCCAGCGTATTCGCCGTCCTCGATGGCGCAGCATGTAAAGGCTTGATCGAGAATTTCGACAAATGGCAACCGGAACATTATTGCCTTTTCTCAGGCCAATTACCTCCCGATGTAATCATGACGGCCCCCCATATCGTCGCACTCAAACGTGATGATCCCTTCACCTGTTGGGTCATCGAAGAGGGCTGGGGCAATCACTTTGGCATTTTCGTCCGGGCCGTGGCCACTGCCAAGGAAATGCGGCGCCACTTTCGAACCTTTCTTAGGGTTCGTGATCCCGAAGGGAAGGCTATTTTCTTCCGGTATTACGACCCGCGTGTATTTCGTATTTATCTTCCTACATGTAATAATGCTGAAGCACAGCATGTATTCGGCCCTATTGAGTCCTACCTCATGGAGGATGAAGATGACAGAATCATGCTGCAAATGACACTGGGGGACGATGCCCCCTCGGTCAAACGTATCGCCGTGGACCCAACATTAGACTTGAGTCATGGAGATGCCGCCTGATGTTGCAGATACGCGCTGAACAGTATGAAATTCTTGCCGAAGAAGCTCGCCGATATTTTCACCGGCGTGCCCTTCAGCATTTCAAGCGGGAATGGAACGAGGAAGTCAGCGGGTTGGACGACGATGATATCCTCGAGATGATCGAGGACGCTCATGATAAGTGTGACCAGTACGGCATCGAAGCTGAACCCGATGTCATTACCTTCGCCGAGATATGCCTCCTTCTTGGCGATGACTTCGAAGAGGATGAACGTTACCCTTGGGCCCGTGAGATACTTAATGAAGACAAACTGGACGGAGTAAGAAAAGTGTTGCTCTTACAGAAGCGCATGAACGTTCTGCTGGACGAAATGTCTGAGGCTGGAGACTGAACATGGCAGGGAAAAAACCTCAATCTACCTTTGTAAGCGGATCCGGCTCGAAGTCCTCCCAGCCGGGCAAACAGGAGAAAAAGCGCAAGGAACAGCAGGATCGGGAAAAGGAACGCGCCAGGAAACGAGAACAACGCAGAAAAAAGCAGGAAAGCCGAGATGCGAAAAAGGGCAAGGACCGAAAGAAAAAACGTGAACAACGGATTAAGAAGCAAAAAAGCAAAGAGCAGAAGAAGAAGCTCGGCCAGTCGTCAAATTCAAATTCAAGTACAACCCCTCAGTCAAACAACGCATCAAGTCCTCAATCCGGATGCCCGCTCAAAAACGTCAAGCCCGCAGATCCCTGCTACGTATACAAACTGACCATTACCGAGAAGTGGCCCGCCGCCGATACATCACCACCCCCGCCTCCAAATCAGGCCGACCAGAAGAAAGTCGAGCAGGATATTGGCAAGCTTCAACACCAGTTGCAGCAAAAGCAGGATGAGTACGACCGGGAATTTGATCCTACCAAGGCTGTCAAACTCCTGAACGAAAAACGTGAGCTGCATCAGAAACTCCTCGATACCGTAAAAAAACGTGCCATGATGGGCCCCGGAATCGAGCTATGGAAACCGCCCACCGATGAACGCGTCTTCACCATCATTCAGAAACGCCCCGCCGACATGCAGATGCAGATCGAGGATGCCGAAGAGTCCCTCAAGCCAAAGCGCAAGAAATTGTTGAAGAAAATCAAGGAGTGGAGCGAAACCCATACCAAATTCGAGACGGCAAAAAAAGATCTCGCGACCTATACGAAAAAGAAGGATGAATTTGAAGCAAAAAAACAAAAGGCACGACTCGAGCTTGAAGGCTGCATGCGCGATGAAAAGGCCAAGAGAGAGGCCAAGGAAGCTTACGACCGTAAGACACACAGTACAGGCCGGTGGAAAACCTTCAAGCGAAAGGTAAGAAGTACATTCGGTCGCGACCCCAAGAGCATGCACGAAAAGGCCAAAAAGAGTCTCGATAAGGCCAGGAAAGAATACGAAGACGCGCGAAAGGAATACAAGAAATACGAATCCGGTCAAGAATACACCAAATGCAAAAAGGAAGTGAAGGATAGCCGTAACAAGCTCATCACGCTCACCGTTGAAATTCGCGGCATCATCGATGGAATCAAACCCATCGAGGAAGGAATCCTCGAAAAGAAAAACACCCTCGAATCGGATTCCGTCAACATTCAGATGGTCGCAGGTGAGGAAAAAAGAAGATGGAAGCACATCGAGCCGGACCTCGGTTCCAGCGGAAAGGTCAAAAAATGCAATTACGATCGAACCCCCAAGGTAACGATCGAGGTTGACAAGGATCAGAAGCCCCATAAGGGCAAGAAGCCCGTCTATTGCTCCAAAAAACCCGCTCCATACACCGCCAATAAAGCTCCTCATCCCTACCTGTCTGTTACCGGCGCCAAGGGCTATATGGGACGCCCACTTATTACCGAAACAACCGGCGGAGACAAAGCCGAATTCGAAATCTGGCAGGCTCCACAACTCGACTGGCCCGGTAGGGGGCCTGCAATCATTTCAATGTTCTTCCGCGTACTGCGCGTCCTCTTCTCCGCCTGGCCCAAACGACGTACCTATGACGTCGATATCGAATCATGCGGCGTCCCCTCACCGGACGTCAACGATCGGGACACTTGGTCAAAGGATCTCCATACCGCGATCGAAGTATTTCCCGCTGATGCCTACTCAATGAAAATAGTAACCAGCCCGCTCGCCGGTTACAGTTATGAAAAAGCCACCACCAAACAGTGGAAAGAGGAACGCGACCCGGACACAGGTCAACTCCTCGCCGATAACACCGGTTCAAAGACCGAAGTCAAGACATCCGAAAAGTCAGGTGGCCAGGTTCTCTGGGGCACATTCGCAAAAACCGAGACCACCTCGAGCACATCCGGGTACGATAGTGATGGCAACAAGGTCAAGCAGGTCGAACAGACATCCACTTCAACAAAAAGCGGACTGACAACAAAAACCGATACCAACACCGATAAAACCGCCCATGGCACAACCACATCGTCTTCCACAAACAAGACCAAGCAAACGGATTTTGTCGGTCGTGAAATAAATCCCACTCCCAGCAATGTCCCCTCACCTCCATCGTCATTCTTCCCAAATCTTCCCATCGACCTGTCGTTCACACGCAATGACTGCGAGGACCAATTCACAAAGAACATCAAGTCTGCTCTCGGTCTGATCATTTGGATGTCACGCGAGGGCGCCAAATGGGTCTCCAGAATTAATCAGATCGTGCCTTCCATCGGATGGAAGTTTGGCTGGAATGTCGATATTCTCGCCGGTTCTCTCAGTTACTCCCAGCAGTTTCGCGAACACATTGACCGACGCGTTTATCTGTACAAAAAAGTATCCTTCGATCTTACGGTCGTCTCTGGAAAGGTATTCATTTTCTTTGGAGCTTGGCTGGATCTCTTCACGATTGAGTTTAAGGCCGGTGTCGAGGCGTATGGAAGCGGCTCATTCAATATCAAAGGCCAACAGGAAGTCAATCATCCCGATGCGTACTTCAGCGAAGGCGAACGTTGGTGGGGACCAAGCGGATCATTCGGTATCGGCGTGGAGATTTCCGTCGTAATCGGCAGACCCGATTGGTGTAAGGCCGCCGCCGCAGCCAAAGTCGGCTTCACTGTCGCAGGAAAGTTCTATACCCAACACCCCGAAGGACCGCACAAGGAATTCGATGTCATCTATGAAGGCATCAAGCCACAGGTCACATTCAATCTGATCCTCGTCGGAAGCTGGACAAAGGAATGGGAGTTCTCCAAACAACGCACACTTTGTCACAAGAAATGGCCCAAGGAGGACGCCGAGAAACTCCTCGACCAGCAAAGTGACGACATGGACAAGCTTCGCGAAACGGCTGCAAAGGAAGCTGCCGATACGGAAAAACGCGCACGCAAGGCTGACATCGAACATCAGAAAAAAGTCAAACAAATGCAGAATCAGCCCTGATTCTCTAACACCCCCCGCTTTGCAATAAAACGTAACACGAGAATTACCTATTATGATCGATATCAGCACCCACGGCATCATCATCGAAGCACTTACCCAAAAGTGTGCCGTCGAGATATACCTCAACGGAATCCCCGTTGGTTTGTGTGGAATCGGAACAAGCAAGAAGTTCAGCCGCCCGGTCCACGAATTCCTCATCGATGGCGAAAACGAACTCGCCGTCCTCGTCAATCCAGGCCCCTCACCCGCTCAGGCTGAGGAACCAACTCTCGAAGGCAAACCCGCCGCTGGCGCACAACCGCCGCCCGACCCCGCGAATGATGTGTTATCCGATGAGCCTGATGTAGAGGATGAAGACGATCTGGACTTTGATGTCCTCGACAATCCTGACATCAAAAACCTCGATACCCTGAACCAGTTCATGGAGCAAAAGAAAGCCGCAAAGGAAGGCGCAAACATACCATCTCCCGGATTACCCGATGCGCCCGACTTGGGTCTCCCTGACCCCGGCCTGCCCGATGCCCCCGGTCTGCCTGTCGAGCAGATTGGCATTCCCCCCGATACCGATGCGACCTGCATGGTCAAACTGACCAAATACCCAAACGGTGTCCAGGCTGGCGACGGTCCCGATGAACCCATCATCGAAATTGATTGGAATGCTGCTCAGGCGCTCGAAGCCCTTGCAAAGGAAAAGCAACCATTCCCCATGTGGATTCGCAAGAAGAAAGATCTCGGCCCAATGTGGGGACCAATGCACTGGCAGGAAGGTGACAAACTTAAACCCAACGATAAGACCTTCGCCGATGCCAGGGAGTTTATTTCGATAGTTCGCCTGTCGATCGAAAACGGCGAAGCCGATCCCGTCCTCGACAAATCCAAGACAAAATATGAGGAAGTATCCAAAGTCTATGGCATTGATGGAAACGAACGCGCCGCCATCTTTAAGAAAATCCTCAACGAACACGCCGGAACACCCGAATGGCTCTTCGAAACCACGGAAGACGATGAATACTCACTTCGAATGGTAGCCGATCACAGAATGATCGAATGCGTCAATACCGACTGGGGCCCGTCAATACGCGGCGTACCCGTTCCCGAAAAAGGCGCATTCCTCTATCCAATGTTCATTGGAAAAGTCAAAGGCGACTGGATAATCATGCGCTGATCACGATTCCACAGCGCGAGCTTCAAGCCGGCCCCCGCGTTTTTCCTTACGCAACACCAGGGGCTGATTCATCCTCAAATAGGCAAACAAATCACGCACCTGCTGATCCGTCAACACTTTCAACAAACTCCCCGGCATAAGTGATTGCCCCACCGGCTTCAAACTCTTCAGCGACTTCCGCTCCAACACCACATTCTGTCCATCAATACCGCGAATCACCACAACCTTCTTATCCTGATCGGACAGAAAGCCCGTAACCACACGTTGATCCTTGGTTGTCGCAATGAAACTCTCATATCCCTCCCGAATTTCCGCGCTTGGATTCACAATATGCAGCAACATCACATTCAGATCATCACGCTTATACGCCGTCAAGTCCGGCCCGATCTGTCCCCCCTTAGTAAACAACTTATGGCACGTTCCGCATAAGGCTCCATACAATGTCCTCCCCTTATACGGATCTCCTTTTCCGCCTTTAATCACCTTCGCCAGTCGCTTAATCTCCTTCTCCATCTCCGCCGTCGTCGGTCGCGTCGATGCGCCGAAGTGCTTGTTCACCAGCACCTTAACCTTCTTGTCGTCATGAAGTTTCAGTTTCGTAATCGTGTCCTCCCCAACCTGCTTCTTGGGAATCCTCCCGTCATCCACAGCCGCAAGAAAAGCTCTCGCCCAATTCGCCCGTGATGCTAGCAAGGTATGAACACTCGCATGCAACTGCGCCGGATAACTCTTGTAAGCCGCTATGACCGACGCCGCAATCCCGTCTTCAGCATATCGATGCAGCGAAGCCAGCGCCGCAGACCTCACACGCACATCCGAATCCTTCGTCGCGACACGCAATAACAGAGATGAAGCCCCTCCTATATCAATCTGCCCAAAAACCTGGATCATCTCAATACGCTTGGATAATTTACCTTTACCGTTCGCGATCAATCCCTTCGCATTCGCGATAGCATCCTTGTCTCCCCGACGAACCTGCAACGACAGACTACCCCCACCCGCCTTCGCCAACGCCTCTGACAGTTCAATCGGCAACTGCCCCAACGCCTTTCCTCCAAACGCCAACTCAAACCCCTTCATAAGCACTGTCGAATCACTCTTGTCTCGCGCAAGCCCCAGCAGTTTCGCACACACCAGCAAATCACGACGCGCCCCCGTTGCCGCATACCGACGCATCACCCGCTCCGCAATAACCTGTCGAACCACCGGCCTCCTCCAAATCCCTCCCTCCTTGAACATCCCCAACACCTGATCCGTATGCTTCTCACACTTACTCTCAATCGCCCACCACAACTGAAGCGGCAGATATCGATCCCCCGAATCATCATGATTCAATATCAACGCACGAATAATTCCCAGTCCAACATCAGCACTTAACCGCTTCGCCGATGCAGCCAACTGGCTGCGCACTTCTACATTCGCCTCCCGACCCGCCAGCTTGATCAAGTCTTCTCCTGTCTTGGCCGTAACCTCACGATAATCACCAATTAGTCTTACCGTCCATGCCCTCACATGCGGATCAGCATGACCAAGACCAACCCGTATCAGCTTCTCGCCAAGTCCCTCGGTCGAATGAACCGCCCAGAGATACTCCAACGCAATCTGCCCCGTCGCCCCCTTAAGCTTTCTCAATAACCTCCCGACAATCCCCTTATCTTTCCGATCCGCAATCAATCGCCTCGCCTGCTCACGATGCCATCGATTCGAATGTCCCAGCAATTGAATTAGCTCGTCCGTACTCTTGGTCGCCAAATCAAACCCGAGCACTTTCTTCATTCCCTTGCCCCTGACCCGATAAATCCTCCCCCGCGTCTTATCAATCTTCAATTCATAATGACGCCGATGCGTGATATGAATGTCATAAAAGTCCGCCACATATATCGCACCATCAGGCCCATGCTTAATATCCACCGGCCGAAACCGAGCGTCCCGCGCAGACACCGCCGAATCAATGTCCTTCGTCCGAAACGTGGCCCCATCACCCCAAATGCCCGCAATCGGCAGATACCGGTTCATCGGGTCCACACCAATCAGCTTCCCCCGATACCGCCCCGGCAATCCATTCCCGTCATAAATCACAAAGTTATGGGTAAATCTTTTGACATTGTGGTGAGGCATATGCGGGAAGTACCCAAAAGCATACGGATTTGACAGTTGCCCATGCTTTTGAAATCCCTTCCGAAGGTAACCGCCTTGCGGATAATGAAACCCACGCGTATTGCCCCCGTTATGACCTGAAAAGATTCGACCCTTATGGTCGATCTCAACGCCAAATGCGTTGCCTCCACCTTCCGCGAATACTTCAAATTCCCTTCGCTCTGGATGATATCGCCAGATCACTTGCCCCTGCATATGCACAGGCTTCTGATTACCTGATTTGCCGACAATCGAAATGTCCCCCGTCACTGTACTTCCCTCACAGCCGTACAACCACCCATCAGGTCCCCACCTCAGCGAATTCGCCACCGAATGTGCATCCTGCATCCAGAATCCCTTCAAATGCACGATCGGCTTCCCGTCCGGAACATCATCCCGATCCGCATCCGGGTAGAACACCAGGTAGGGCGGTTGCAACACCCACAACCCACCTCGCCCGCGCACCATAGATGTCACTAGGTTCAATCCATCCACAAACGTCTTGTGTCTGTCATACTTTCCATCCCCATCCGTATCTTCATGAATCGATATTCGACTTGACCCGCGAAACGCCGACCCCTTCTCATAGGGCGGCGGCGGCGGAACCTTGTCATATACCACACGCCACACATTATCCCTGCTCAAAACCTTCAAACCCGCCGGATAAGGATACTGCTTATACTCCGCAACCCACATCCGACCCTTCTCATCAAAATTCAAAAACACCGGCTGCGTAATCTCCGGCTCACTCAAAACCAAATCAACCTCCAAATCCTCCGGCGTTACAAAACCCTTCACCGCCTCCTCACCCGCAACTGGCCCCTTGTCCGTCGCCGCCAATGGCCCCCGCTTCACATCCCATTTCAACGCCTGTCCCTTCTTCACCTTCTCCTTCACCATCTTCCGTTTTCCCGCCCAAAATACCCCATTCACCAGCAACCGCCTAAACCACTTCGTCTTAAACTCATCTACATTCCCAAGCGTGGTATAAAACACACGCGTCTTTGTCCCCTTCTTCGCCGCATAAACATTCGTCCATGTCACCGCCTCCTTCACATTCTTCCCCGCAAGCCTCCCCGTCATCAATACCTCCACGCCCTTTTGCACATTCCGCGTCTTATACAGATGCGATGTCACCTCCACCTCCCCTAACCCCACACCCTCAAGCAAAACATGCTTCCCCTTACCCTTCACCGTACTCACAAACGTCTTCGGTCCCTTCGGTGGCTTATTCCCATAATGACCCTCATAATCTGCCCCCAGAATTTCCCGATCAAACTCCCACCAAGATGCATGTCCGTTATCCTTCGCATCCTTACCAAACGCATGACTCGCAGTCCGTATCCCCACAAACCCCTTCCCCGCCTCCAGATGATCCCGAATCATCTGCAACTGCTCCTTCGGCAACGCCCGTCGTCTCACACTCAAAAACAACACATCCGCCTTCTTCAATACCTCCAACCCGTCAAAACGATTCCCATCCCTCTTGTTCGCAAACACAAACGAACACTTCACCCCCCGCGCCTCCAACTCCGCCTTCGCAAACACCGGCAACGTCTTCGCCGTCTCATACTCCTTCTCACCAATCACAAATACCACATGCAAAGGCTTCTTCCCTGCACCCTTCTCCGATGCTTTCACATCCACACCCACAACCAACAACCCTACCAAAAGAACCACCACAACACTACGCATACGCATCATCAATCCAAACATGCAAACAACCTCATCGCAATAAAAACGCCACGCCTCGGCGTCCAATCCATTAGCCACCATTCTAAACCAATACGACGCGCCCAACACCCCCAATCCCAAGACCCAACCCATTCCACATTCCAACTCACCCCAATCAAGACGTAAAAAAAACTTGCCACATTTCGGAACCCCCCCACCCCTC
>JANQQT010000124.1 GCA_028284925.1 Phycisphaeraceae bacterium
TGTGAAGATGACGCCGGCGGTAGTGGGGGAGTTTATCGGGAATATTGACTATGTAGGATTGAATCTGTTTAGGGGGCATACGCTCGGGATCGAATTGGCGGGAATTGTGTTGCTGCTTTCGATGGTAGGGGCAATCGTGATAGCAAAGCAGCAGGTATCGACAGAAGAGGAAGACGGCGGCGAGGAGACACTTTGACCGTTGTGCTTTGCGGGTGTGGGCTGAGTGAGGATTATTAACCGGATATGGACGGAATTATCAATCAGGCTGTTTTGAACCACTACCTCTTTACAGGCGCATTGTTGTTTGCCCTCGGGATGATCGGGTTTGTGGCGAGAAGGAACCTGATTGTGATGTTTCTCTGTACGGAAATGATGTTCCAGGGGGTGGTGGTGACCCTCGTCGCGTTCAGTCGATATCACCTGAATCTGGATGGCCAGGTTTTTGTGATCTTTGTCTTGACCATTGCGGCAGCCGAGGCGGCGATGGCGCTTGGACTTGTGGTGTTGTTGTTCAGACGCAAGCGGACGCTGGATGCCGAAGCCTGGTCGGCAATGAAGGGATAGGCGATGGGTGTGGCGTTACGCCGTAGCGCGATGTGAATTGATTGGTTGAAATTAACTTATGCCACTGATTTTAGGTGACAGTTCAGGAATGTTTGAGACAGCCGCGAAAGCAGTCGTGACGTTGCCGTTCTTGTCGATGGTGATTTGCGCCATGCTGGCGTTTTCGAAGATCCAGAAGACGCAACGTCTGGCGGCGTTTATCACGGCGGGCGCAATCGGGGCTGCATTCGTGTTCAGTTGTCTGCTACTGAAGGATTTGCCCCAGGTGGAGAAGAACGGCGTCGGCGCCGTCGGGACGGTGGTGCACTATTTTGACTGGATCAATATCGGCGACTTCACCGCCAACTTCAGCTTCTATATTGACGGGCTGACGGCAATCATGTTGATGGTGGTGACGGGCGTAGGGACGCTGATCGCAGTCTACGCCTCGTGGTATATGGATGGGGATGTGGGGTACGGGCGTTTCTTTACCTATATTTCGCTGTTTATCTTCGCCATGCTCTGCCTGGTGATGGGGGATAACCTCCTGTTGCTGTTCCTGGGCTGGGAAGGCGTGGGGGCGGCGAGTTACCTGTTGATCGGGTTTTACTATCGCAAGCCCTCAGCTGTAGCAGCGGCAAAGAAGGCGTTCATCGTCAACCGTGTGGGGGACTTCGGGTTTGCATTGGGATTGATGGGCGTGTTCGTGGTATTCGGCGGGATTCAGTATGTGGATATTCTGCCGGCGGCGAAGGCATTGGCCGAGCCGGGGATGGTTACGAACCTGAGTGAGACCCAGGCGGCTGCTCATGCCGCGGCAACGGATTACTGGGGCGAGGGTAAGACTGTCTCGTTGTTGCTCCTTTCAATCCCGTTTCTTTTGATGCTCGGAGCGTTTGGTAAGTCGGCTCAGTTGCCCTTGCATGTCTGGTTGCCTGATGCGATGGAAGGCCCCACACCCGTATCAGCCCTGATCCACGCCGCGACAATGGTCACCGCCGGTGTTTACATGATCTCGCGCCTGATTCCGATTTTTCAATTGAATGAAGCCGCATTGTTAACGGTGGCCGTGATTGGGTGTGTGACGGCTTTATTCGCGGGCCTAATCGCGTTATGCCAATATGACATCAAACGGGTGTGGGCTTATTCAACAGTGTCCCAATTGGGGTATATGTTCCTCGGGGTGGGTGTGCTGGGGACGACCGGGGCGGTATTTCATCTGTTTACACACGCGTTCTTTAAGGCCCTGCTGTTCCTGACGGCCGGCACAGTGATGCACGCTTTGGCCGGTCAGTTGGATTTGCGGAAGATGAGTGGGTTACGGACAAAGATGCCGATTACGTGTTGGCTGATGTTTGCGGGTTGCCTCGCACTGGCCGGTTTTCCATTTACATCAGGGTGGTACTCAAAGGACATGATCCTGGTCGATGCAATGGCGACCTATCCGCTATTGGGGTGGTTGGGGATATTGACGGCATTGCTGACCGCGTTTTATACATTCCGTTTGTGGTTCAAGGTATTTTGGGGACCGACGGATTATGAGATGGGCAATGAGCATCATGGTTATGAAGCGGATCACCATGATGAGGACCACCACCATCATGAGCCGCATGATCCGCCGATGTGGGCGAATTTGCCTTTGATGGTATTGACGCTTGGCGCGGTGGCGGGAGGTTTCCTGGGTTACGGCTTTATCAAAAACTTCATCGGGATGTCCAGTGCGGCAGTTCCGATTGATCCCGCGCATAAGGTAGCCCATGACGCGGCACATGCATGGGTTCCCTGGGTAGCCAGCGCAGGCGCAATTGCAATGATCGGCTTGGCATGGGTGTTCTACGTCAGGAACCGGGCGCTGGCCGAGAATTGTGCAAAAACCTTCAAGGGCGCGGTGCGTGTGCTGTACAACAAGTTCTATGTGGATGAGCTTTATGATGTAATCATTCGCCGTCCGCTGCGTGGCATGGGGCATATCTGTCACTTGCTCTTTGACCAGATGCTGATTGATACGGTGTTGGTGGGGGGGATCGCCAAGTTCCCGAGACTGTTGGCCTGGGGCGCCAGGCCGTTTCAGAATGGCGCATTGCAGGGCTATGGCCTGTCAATGGGGGCTGGCGTGGCAATGGTTCTGTTTGTCCTTTATATGGTTACGAAATGATGGGCACGAGTGGACTCATATTGACGCTGGGGGAAGCGGCCGGCACGGCGGCGGCCCAGCTTGCGGATGCGCCGGGCGGCTTGACCGCACGGCTGATTCCGTTGATGGCATTGCTGTGCATGTTTTGTGGATTCGCGTTGGCCATGGCGCCTCGTGAGAACGAAAAAGGTGTCAAACTGACGGCACTGGTAATCAGCACCCTGGTATTCCTGATCTCGCTGGTCGTAGCGTTTTCCTTTGACTGGACCCGACCCGGCGCGGTGCAGATGCTCGTAGAAGGAAATTGGGTTCCGACCTTGGGCGTGAAGTTTTCCATGGGCGTCGATTCGATTAGCCTCTGGCTGATTCTTTTGACGACCTTCTTGATGCCGCTCACGATCCTGGGCAGTTTCGGGGACCTGACGGGTAAGTTGGCGGGTCGTGCACGGGAATTCTATCTGTGGCTGCTGGTGCTGGAAGGAGCGTTGATCGCCGTATTTGCAGCGCAGGACTTGATCCTGTTCTTTATCGGTTTCGAGATGACGCTTGTGCCGTTGTTCTTCCTGATCGGGATCTTCGGCGGGGCCCAGCGGCGTGTGGCGGCGGTAAAGTTCTTCATCTTTACGCTGGCCGGCTCGGTGTTCACCTTCGCCGCGGTGATTTACGTGGCCTATTTCCAAATGACCCGGACCGGGAACTGGACGTTTGACATAGGTGCGATTACCAAGGCGGCGGGCGCCATGTCAGCCTCGGAACAGAACTGGGTATTGCTCGGACTGTTCATCGGATTTGCGGTCAAGGTACCGTTATTCCCGGTACATATCTGGCTGCCGCTGGCGCACACCGAGGCTCCGACGAGCGGGTCCGTGATCCTGGCAGGCGTCCTGCTGAAACTGGGAACATATGGCCTGTTAAGGTTTGCCCTGCCCATGGCGCCCGAGGCCGTACTGGAACATGCGGACCTCATCGGCGTGTTTGCCGTCGTGGGGATCATCTACGCGGCGTTGATTTGCTGGGTTCAGACGGACATCAAAAAACTGATCGCCTATTCCTCCGTAAGTCACCTGGGTTTCTGCGTGCTTGGTCTGTTTGCGTTGAATCAGGAAGGAATCGGCGGGTCGGTGATCTACATGATCAATCACGGCTTGAGTACCGGCGCACTGTTCCTTTGTGTCGGGATGATCTACACACGTTATCACACGCGACAGATGGATGACCTGTCCGGACTTGGCAAGCGGTTACCGGTGTGGTCCACATTCATGGTGTTCTTCTGTTTTGCGAGTGTGGGATTACCGGGGCTGAACGGATTTGTGGGCGAGTTCCTCACGATTCTTGGCGCGTTCAGCTCAACACGGGCATTGGGCATCATGTTTGCGGCATTCGCCTCCCTGGGCTTGATCCTCGGCGCGATTTATATTCTTTACATGCTCGGCAAGGTAGTCATGGGGCCTGTGAAGGAACCGGAAAAATATGCCGGCAAAGTGTCCGACCTGAATTTCAGGGAGTGTTTCGTCTTGACGCCACTCGCCGTGGCTTGCCTCGTATTGGGTTTGTATCCAACGCCAATGCTCAAGAGTTTTGAAGAGCCGATTGACGGAATCTTGTCGACGTATAAGCAGATTGAAACCAAACAGGCGGAAACGGCGGGCGAAGGTAAGGGAGGCGGTGTAAGCATGAGGCGGGCGGAACGGCAGGAGGTGTCTCCATGATGACGTTGGCCGCTGATCCATTGGTGAACGAAATGGGAGCAAAGATCGCGGGGTTATGGCCTGAGTTGTTGCTGGTGGTGGCGGCATTTGTGGTGATGATCGTAGGGTTAAGTCCCAGAACCGCCCTGAGACAATCGACGTTCGGTATTACGTTTGTCGCATTGGCATTGGCCGGCGTATTGGCGGCATTCAGCCCGGAGCAGGTCACCGGGTTGGCGGTTTATACCAAGATCGGTGCATGCGTCATCGGGTTGCTGTTGTTGCTGGCGCTGGCGGAGTTGCCGGATGAACTGGGACAAAACCTCAAGGACGGGGAGGGACGTTTCGATCCACAACAGACACATCGCGGTGAATTCTTCGGCTTCTTCCTGCTGTCAATAACCGGTGTGATGCTGTGCGCGGGGGCCGACGATTTGATCTGGCTCTTCCTGGCCTTGGAGCTGACGAGTCTGCCAACCTACGTCATGGTATCGATCAGCCGCCGCAGTATTCGGGCGCCTGAGGCGGGTGTAAAGTATTTCTTCCTGGGGGCGTTGGCTGCCGCGACATTCCTCTACGGATTTGCATTGATCTACGGGGCGACGGGAACCACCTACCTGTCGGAGATCGGCGAGGCGATCGCGCGGGATGGGTTGACACCACTGGCCACCGCCGGATTCGTAATTGCGATCCTGGGTATCTCATTCAAGATCGCCGCAGTGCCGATGCACTTCTACGCGGCGGACGTATACGAAGGGGCCGCCACACCTGTAACCGCTTTCCTGGCATTCGTGCCGAAGGCGGCGGGTTTTCTCACGTTGATCCTGATATTGGATGCCGCGGGCTGGCCCGTGTTCGCAGGGGATGGGATGGGCGGTGATGGCGTGGTGGCTGTCGTCTGGATTCTCGCCGCCCTGACAATGGTGATCGGCAACGTGATGGCGTTGCTCCAGACGAATATCAAACGCGTGCTCGCGTATTCATCGATTGCCCATTCAGGCTACATGATGGTGGGCCTGTTGGCCGGGCCGGGCAACAGCGTAAATGGTGTTTCGGCCGTCCTGTTTTATCTCATTGCATACGGCGTGATGAACGTCGGGGCCTTTGCGGTGATCGGGCTGCTGAAACGTGCGGGCGAGGAAGCCGAGACATTCGATGATCTGAAGGGGTTGGCCGCGCGTCGCCCGGTGATGGCCGCAGCGTTTGCGGTATGTCTCTTGAGTTTGACCGGGATTCCCCCGCTGATCGGTTTCTGGGGCAAACTCTACCTGTTCAGCGCATCGATCAGCATGGGGTATGTTGGCCTGACCGTCATTGCCTTGATGACGAGTGCCGTGGCTGCATATTACTATCTGCGAATGATCGCCACGTGCTATCTGATCGACCCCGATCGTCGTGAGCAGGCCGAGATTTCCACATTACCACAGCGATCGCTCGCGTTGACCGTCTCCGCGGGATTGGTGGTGTTGCTCAGCATAGGCGTGGGCCCGTTGTTCAGCGGCGCCGATGGAGCGGCCAATGGATTTGGAAAAGCAGAGACGAGTGAGACGGCCAAACCTGAGCAAGGGAATGGGGCAAAAGGGCAGTCCTCAACGGAAAAAGGCAATTGGGATGATGAGCGTTTGACTTCGGCAGCGGGTAGGTAGGGGGGCCGGAGTAAAGGGGGCGGTGAAAAAGTGTATTCACACAAGCGTGGGTATCGGATATAAATGGAAAATGAAGTGACCTTCGAGTCGGTATCGGTGCACTTTTCCTACTCGATTCGTACACAAGGGTGGTAACAGGTTTGGCGTCAAGTCGCATATTGATAGCGGTATCCAGCGCGTGGGCAAGCGACAAGCTCGTCGGCACGGTCAGCGATCTTGCAGAAAGACTTGATGCGAGTGTACTGGTGGCGCATGTGGCCAGGCCGACGGAGGAAGATGATTCGGATGATGAGACACGGGCGCGCGGCGACCAGACCGTAACAACGCTGACCGACCAACTGCAGGCGAAGGGCGTAACCTGTGAGAGCGTCATTCTGTATGGAACCGACGTCCCGCGCGCCATCCTGAAGGCGGCGGAGGCAAAGCATGCGACGATGATACTATTGGGTATTACCGGACGCGGCGGATTGATGAGCTGGCTCGGTCGGGATGTGGGACAGAGGGTTTTGAAGTCGACCAGTTTGCCGGTCCTGATGCTGCCCGCCGAGTGGTCCGGGACGGTGTGATGAGCATGGGGCGGGATGCGTTAATTCAATAATGCAAGGATGGCGTCCGCCGCTTCAAGACCGGCGTTGTGATCCTGAAAATGCTCATTGACTTTCCGGAGGGCGCGGATCTGGGCATCGCGTTTATCAGCATCGCTGAGAAGGGAACTGATCTCATCCACGATGGGGGCGACTCTCCCGGGCCCGCCGAGAAACGGGACAAATTCCTTGAGAATCGCGGAATTCTTCGCACCATCAGGTCCGCCCTTGGCAATGAGATTGGGTAGCGAAAACGTGCGTGTGTTGATCACAAAGCGACCCAGGAGATTCCAGGTAATAGGGCTGAGGCCGTAAACAATTGCCATCGGCTTGGCGTGCCGACTGATGTGCAGCGAAGCCGTACCCGAGACGGCAAGGACGGCATCCGCCCAATGGAGGACGGCTTCCGTCTGATTGCGAACCATTTGGATGCCATCAGGTAGCATGGGGGAGAATTCACTGACAATGTTGACGGCCTTTTCATTCGCCGCGGCAATGATCGCGTGGGCATCCGGCATTTGTGCCTTGATACGATTAAAGACCTCAAGCATGAGAGGCCAGTTTTTCGTGACCTCAGGACCTCGCGACCCTGGAAGGAGTGCAATGCGAGGGTGCTTGTCCGGATATTGGGAAGCAATGTTCTGAAGTTGATCGCTGTCGAGTGCTTCATCAAAAAGGGGATGGCCAATATACCGCGCTTTAACACCACGTTTTTCAAACCATTCCGGTTCGAACGGGAGCAGGCACAGAACAAGATCGGACCACCTGACCAGTCGCCGGACACGCCAGCTCGCCCATGCCCAGACCTGCGGCGCGACAAGATGGACAGTTTTTGCGCCTACACCGCCCTCACCGGATGGATATCGCCTCTTCACAAGTTTGCAGATCGACCAGTTCGCCGCAGGCGAGTCGGTGGGCACATGGATGGCTACCGGATGATCGTCGAGCCAGGCATTCAGACGTTTGAGTCTGGCTCGGTGCGCCTGGATCTGACCGAGCGCACTCAGGACCATCACACCGTGTTCCGTCGTGGTTTCGATGATCTCGGCTCCGGCCGCTTCCATCTCCGGACCACCCAGCGCAAAAATCGGGATACCCGGTTTCCGCTTCCTGATCTGGGCAATCACCGGTGCGGCGTGCTGGTCGCCGCTTTGCTCAAAGGCTGTAAAAAGAATGCAGGGTTGGTTGGGCATGTTCAGGGTATGGCTTGGCGCCGGCGTCGTGGTTTAGGATGCAAGTCAATCGCCGTTGACGCCATCATAGCGCATGACGCCAATTGCACAAGGCCGGAAGTTCAACTCGTGACCGCTCCTTCCGATGCAGAGGTCACCGTGCGAGCGAACTTGGCCAGGACGCCCCGAGGAACGCGGAGTTCCGGTCTCGTCCATGCGCCGCGACGCCGTTCAAGTTCATCGTCATCCACATGAACGATAAGCTGTTTGGCATCGCCGTCAATGGTAATGCGGTCACCGTTTTGAACCAGAGCAATATTCCCTCCGACCCATGCTTCAGGGGCCACGTGCCCAACAACCAGGCCGTGCGTTCCGCCGGAAAAACGACCATCCGTGATCAGGCCGACATCGCGACCGAGTCCCTGCCCCATCAGCATCGCGGTAACCGCGAGCATTTCCCTCATCCCCGGACCGCCGTCCGGTCCTTCACCCCGGATCACGACCACATCGCCTTTCTCAATCTCCCGGTGATTAATGGCCGCGGCACACTCCTCCTCGCAATCGAAAACCTTGGCCGGACCGGTGATCTTCTTGACCTCCAGCCCGGAAAGCTTGGCAACAGCCCCCTCCGGGGCAAGATTGCCTTTGAGAATGGCAAGATGCCCCTTGGAACTCTTCGGTTTTTCAAACGGAACAATGACATCCTGTTCACGCTCGTAAACGCTGGGAACTTCGGCCAGGTTCTCCGCAATCGTCTTGCCGGTAACGGTCATACAGTCCTCGTGGAGCATCCCTTTGTCGAGGAGTGCCCGCATAACAGCCGGTGTTCCACCGACACGATGCACGTCAAACATGACGTAACGACCCGAAGGTTTCAGGTCCGCGATGCAGGGTGTGATTTCCCCAAGCCGATCAAAATCTTCAAGCGACCAGTCGACACCCGCCTCATTCGCAATGGCCATAAGGTGCAGGACGGCATTGGTCGAGCCCCCAAGCGCAATCACAAGCGTAACCGCGTTCTCAAGCGATTCCCGCGTAATCAGATCACGCGCTGTGATCCCCATTTCAGCCATGCGGATAACCGCTTTGCCCGCAAGGTACGATTCGCGATCCTTATGAGCCGAAACGCCGGGGTTGGACGCTCCATAAGGTAGCGAAAGCCCAAGCGCCTCAATCGCGCTGCTCATCGTATTGGCCGTGTACATGCCCCCGCACGCGCCGGCCCCGGGACATGCCTCACACTCGATCTTGTGAACCATGTCCTCTTCCATATTCCCAGCCTGGTATTGACCCACAGCCTCGAAGGGAGAGACGATATCCACAGGTTCACCATGTGGACCGACGCCCGGAAGGATCGACCCGCCGTAGACAAACACACCCGGCACATCCAGACGCACCATACCCATGACACAGCCCGGCATGTTCTTGTCACAGGAACCGATGGTGACAACCCCATCGTGGTTCATCCCACCGGAAACAACTTCAATCGAGTCGGCAATAACTTCCCGTGAGACCAGCGAGTAACGCATACCCAGATGACCCATCATGATGCCATCACTCGCCGTCGGAGCGCCGTAGGTCTGCGGCACGCCTCCCGCCGCCCGGATACCTTCGCGGACCTTAAGGTTAAGACGATCCAGGTGAGCATTGCAGGGGGTAATATCCGAATAGAGACTCGCCACCCCGATCATCGGGCGTTCGAAATCCTCATCGAGGAACCCGACGGCCCGAAGCATGGCGCGGTTGCCCGATCGGTTGACACCGTCGGTGGTCATTCTGGATTTGGTCTTAAGCTGATGCAGGTCCATGAAGCTGATCCTTGTGGAGTGATAGTCTTAACGAAACTCGTCGGGGGTTCAGTGCTAAGGATTGAATATCAGCAGCGTGACGCGGTCTGACGAGATGGATAGTTTAGTCAGGTAAAATGGCGGATTGCAGTCGCGAGACACGCGGTGTGGGGATAAGATGCGGGCCAATGGATCGGCGGGGGCAGGTGGGATTTACGGTACTGGACAGCCTTGTATTTAAAGGATCATGGTTATGAGTGAAGGGCAACACCTTGCGGTGTGCAGTTGGTCGCTTCAGCCAACGACCGTCTCAGACTTAATTGGCAAACTGGATTTGATCGGGCTCAATCGAATTCAACTGGCGATGACGCCGGTGGCCGAGCTGGATGCATGGCTTGCAACCAAGGAAAAACTCGAGGATGCGGGAATCATCGTCGTGTCCGGGATGATCGAAACAGTCAACGAGGACTACTCCACGCTGGAGAGCATCAAGCGAACCGGCGGCGTCGTCCCCGACGCGACCTGGGATGCAACCTGGGCGCGAATTCAGAATATTGTCCCGTTCGCAAGGTCAATGGAGCTGGATTTGCTCACGCTTCATGCAGGGTTCCTGCCGGAGGACGAGAGCGACCCGACCTATGACAAGCTGATGACCCGCGTGCGGGACGTGGCAAGCCTGTTGGGCGATGCGGGAATAAAACTCGGATTTGAAACCGGCCAGGAGGATGCCCATACATTAAACGCCTTCCTGGATAAGCTGGAACGGGACAACGTCGGTGTCAACTTTGACCCCGCAAACATGATTTTATACGGCATGGGCGACCCGATTGAGGCGCTGAAAGCCTTGGCGCCGCGCCTGTTGCAGTGTCACATCAAGGATGCCACGCGCACGCAAACACCGGGCGAATGGGGCGCAGAAGTCCCCGCAGGTGAAGGCGAGGTCGATTGGTCCGCATTCTTCGCGACGCTACAAGACATCGGATACGGCGTTGATCTCGCGATTGAACGTGAAGCGGGCGATCAGCGCGTCGAGGATATCAAAACCGCCCGAACACTGGCGGAAGGTTTTTTGAACGGTTGAAACAGTCTACCCGGAAGGGGGGGTAGATAAATCTGCATAGCAGGAGTCATTAGTCATGGTGCGAATCGGTGTGATTGGACTGGGATTCATGGGGCGCATGCACCTCGAATCCTATATGAAGATGGACGGCGTCGAAGTCGTGGCGGTATCCGATCAGGATGAAAAACGGGCTTCCGGGGATCTGTCCGGCGGATGGGGAAACATGGAGACAGAAGTAGACCAGCTTGACATGACACGGATCAGGGGAACAACCGATTGGCGCGAGTTGCTGGCGTACGAAGAAGTCGATGCGGTCGATATCTGCGTCCCCACGCCCGGCCATGTAGAGATTGCAACAGCAGCAATCGACGCAGGCAAGCACGTACTGTGCGAGAAACCCCTCGCGGTAACGAGCCAGGAGGCGCAGGTCATCGCGGATGCCGCAAACGCCGGCGCGGAAAAAGGCTTGGTATTCATGCCCGCAATGTGCATGAGGTTCTGGCCCGGTTGGCGATGGTTGAAGGATGTGATCGGCGAGGGCAAGTATGGAAAATTGAAGGGATTACAGATTTCCCGCGTAGGCGGCGCGCCGGGCGGTTGGTTCGCCGACGGAGAACTCTCCGGGGGAGCATTGCTGGATTTGCATATTCACGATACCGATTTCGTATCCTTCCTTCTGGGCGTCCCGGATGGCGTCTACAGTCGCGGCTATTCCGTGAAAAGCGGCAAGGTCGACCACGTCGTAACCCATTACCTGTATGAAGATACGCCATTGGTGGTGGCCGAAGGAGGGTGGATGAGTGAAGAACATCCCTTCAGCATGGGATATACCGCAAACTTCGAGAACGCGACCGCTGAATTTCGAGTAGGGCGGGACGATGCATTGATGGTGACCCAGGATGGCAAGACCGAAGCAATGGCCGTACCGGAGGAGGATGGCTACGTGCAGGAGATGGCATACTTCATCAAATGTGTCACGAATGGAGAACAGCCAAAGGTGGTGACCGCGAACGATGCCGTAATGAGCATCAAGATCTGCGAGGCGGAAGCGAAAAGCGTGGAAACCGGCGAGGTCGTGAGGCTGTAATTAGGGTTGAGATGTCGACGCCGAATGCGGGAGAAATCTACTTTGTCACTGGCCGAGTACCTGCACTTCGTTATTTCGAAGGACCAATCCTGATCATTCGGTCTTAGGCTTCCGGGGGCGGGGGTCGGCTTTGAATTTAAACGGTCGGCCGCCAAGGATTTGGTTCGACGTAATGGTCGGACAAACGTACTTTTCGATATGTGCCACAATAAGGTCCGTCCCGCGAAAATGATTGACATAGGGTTTGGCACGCGAGTTATACATCGTGTCGGTCAGATCGCGCACAAGGACAACGTTCTTCTTGTTCCTGGCCATCTGCCGCAAACCGAATGGTCGTCCCAGAACGCACATGTTGGTATGGACACCGAGGATAATCACATTCCTGATACCGCGCTGCTCGTATGCGGACCAGATGATGTGTCCCTGATCCGAGATAAGATCCTTGTCGTGGATTTTGATGGCCGCGACTTGTTTCGACCATGCCGTGCGCGATTTGCACTTCGGCTGGCAGTCGCATCCGCCATCCGACTGGTCGATGGGATAGACCGCTTTCTCTTCCGCCGGGATCGAATAACACCACTTTCGAATGTCCTTCGGCATATTCCTGGCAATGGGAATCTTAAGGGCGGCTTGGTACGCGGGGTGATTCTTATAGTGTGAGGTTACACCGGAAGGCGCATGGACAATCAGAGCCCCCTTCGACCGGGCAGCTTCGACAAAAGCATTCATACGTGGCGCCATTTCAGCAACGCGCCGCGTCGCGCCCTTACACCAGTGCTCATTCCACATATCACAGATCACGACCGCGGTTTGCGAAGGAATCCAGGTGACGGCCTTATGCGCAATTTTGTAGGTCTCGGAGGACTTCTTGATCGCCGTGCGATGACGTAGTTTGAGGGCAAATGCTTTTTTTCCCCGTGCCGCGTTCTCTTTCTTGGCCGCCGAAAGAGGCTTTCCATCAGCGGCAAAACCGGGCGAAGGAACATCGGGCAAAACCAAATGCGAAACAACAACTAGGAGGACAAGATGATGGATGCGGATGGACATAAAAGCCTCCTGTGCATGGTGAGAGTAGCGACCATGACATGAATTACACGAACACCACTAAATTGGCGGATAGTGTATCAGTTTTTGGCACGGACGGTCGAACAGAAATTTACGGTATGATGTTACGATACGTCGGGTAAAATGCCGCGATCCGGAGGCGGTGTGGATATGGAGGCAAATATGCGTGTCTGGTCTGGTGTTGGTGTCTTAGGCGTGATGTTGACCATGATAGTGGGGATGACGGGTGCAGTGAACGGAGCCAGGTACGAGCCGAAGGCGGGCTGGCAGAAGAAGCAGGGCGGGTACGTCAAGGGCAAGTTTATCTATGAATTGGAAGGCCGGCAGACACCGGAGTGCCACGCATCAACCATTGAGGAGGTGAAAGGCGGTCTCGTCGCCGCATGGTTCGGAGGAAAGCACGAACGCAACAACGATGTGGGCATCTGGGTATCCCGCTGGGTCAAAAATAAGCAGGGGGGTAAAGACGAAGGCACATGGACCAGGCCGGTGTTGGTCGCGACCGGCGCAGAGAATGAAAAGCGGGATTTCCCCTGTTGGAACCCCGTTTTGTTCCAGCCGCGAAAAGGCCCCCTCTTGCTCTTCTATAAGGTTGGGCCGAGTCCAAGCATGTGGTGGGGCGTGGTGATGGAATCACACGATGACGGAAAGACCTGGAAAAATCGCAGGAAACTTGGAGTAAGCAAAAAACTCGGCAGCCGGAATCCAAACTTGATTGGCCCGGTGAAGAATCGACCCATTCAGCTCGAGAACGGGGATATTCTGTGTCCGTCAAGTTCCGAGCACAATCGCTGGCGCGTGCACTTCGAGCGGTCGAGCGATGGCGGGAAGACATGGTACGTAATCGGCCCAATCCACAATGGGAAGAAATATGGCGCGATTCAGCCGTCAATTCTGTCGTACAAGGATGGGAAAATGCAGATCTTGTGCAGGACCCGCCAGGGCGTCGTGGGGGAAAGCTGGTCAAGTGATGGTGGAAAAACCTGGACCAGGGTCACCGGATCAACCTTACCAAATCCGAACGCCGGGACCGATGGCATCACGCTCAAGGATGGACGACAGTTGCTGGTGTACAACCACACCACGCGCCGCGGCGGCTTTCCCAGTGGTCGCAACATGCTAAATGTCGCCATAAGTAACGACGGCAAGACCTGGAAAGCCGCACTCATCCTCGAGCGATCAAAGGGAGAATACTCCTATCCAACCGTCATCCAGGCAAAAGACGGACGCGTACACGTCGTATACACCTGGCGTCGCAAAACCGTAAAGCACGTCGTGATTGATGTAAAGAAACTGAAATTAACGGCAATGGGCGAAGGTGGCAGTTGGCCGGAGTAAGGGGAGAGAGGGGTGTTGCGTGATATTTAAGGTAGGTTGAGGGATTTCACTGAGAATTGAAGGTCGAAACGGCGCGAAATGGGAATAACGGGCTGGTTTCTGGGGGGGTAAATGGGGTGAAAGCGGGGGAAAGTTTGTTTTTTGGGGTGGAATAGCGAACGGATTGTGCGCCCCAGGAATTTGGACGCGTCGTTATTTGGGTGTGCCGAAATTCAACTGGCGTAAGTTATTGTTGCTAGGTTGTACTGAGGTTGCTTAGAGTGAAATCCGAGGTGGTACGAACATGCGTTTAGGGGCGAGTTTCTTTCGAACGAAAATGTCAACGTGAAATCTTAACGAAACTAAAGACGAGTTATTGTGCGAGTTGTAATTTGGCAACCAATAGTTATGATGTAGATACTGAAGAAGCACATGGGGCAGATTGATAGATCATGGGTCGGTCTCATAACAAGTTCACGGTCGGATTGGACGAAAATTATGGTCAAGAGAAATGTGAAGAAGACTGTCGCAGTAACGCCTGAGACTCCCGCATCAGAACCTGCGCCTTCCAAAGCTAAGAGTGTGTCGAAGGAAAAGAAACCGCTGCAGACGAAAGACTATGTTCCGTGGCCTCAATTCATTCAAGAAGCATCCGAATCAGAATTAGTCGAGCGTATTTCAAAAGAGGTAAAAGCAGAGCTTGCAAAGACTGGAAGAAAACACTCAGGTACTTGCTTTGTGCTCCTACTTGATTCCGACACTAGTATTGGCGTCTATGAGTTGGACCGTAAAGTAAATAAACGCCAATGACTTAAAGGGAAACGGATATTGGAAGTAAGCATTCCTACAGATGCTGATGGATTCTTGTCGCAGGAATGCCCGTCGTGTGAACGGCAGTTTAAGGTCGCGTTGGGTAAAAGCAATGAGGAGCCGATCGCGTACTGTCCTTATTGTGGTTACTGCGGGGAAGGCTGTTGGCATACTCAGGCTCAGGTTGAATATTTTCAGGCGGTCCTCGCAAATGTCGCGATTGCTCCCGAACTAAAGAAGTTTGAGCGAAAAATAAAGGGATCGTCTACCGACATCGTCAAGATCGATGTTACTGCTGATGTTCCAAAACCCCCACCCCCACCTATGGAAACTGATGATTCTCTCGATATCCTGCATTTTACATGTTGCAACATAGTGATCAAGGCAAAGCGTTGCCAAAGACACTTTTGCATTACCTGTGGCACAGAGGTTGATATGGTCGTCAGCGATTCAAAGAAGATTTTTTTAAGTCATAAGGGCGTTGATAAGGAACTCGTGCGAGATTTCAAGGAGAGCTTGAATCTTCTGGGATACGACACTTGGCTTGATGAAGATGAGATGCCGGCTGGCACAGCGTTAGACCGTGGGATATTGCAAGGAATGAAAGATTCTTGTGGTGTTGTGTTTTTTATTACGCCGTCCTTCAAGGACGATGGCTTTCTAGAGTCCGAAGTCGACTACGCGATTAAGGAAAAGAGGGAGAAGGGCGAAAAATTTGCAATAGTTGTGCTTCAGTTTGTCGACGACGATGGAGGAGTTGGGGCTATTCCCCAGTTGCTTGAGAAGTATGTTTGGAAGAAACCGAGGACGTATCTTGAAGCGTTACGGCATATTATTGTCGCATTGCCAGTGGTTTCTCAAGGCGTTGATTGGCGTGACGAGATTGCTGCAGTTGTTAATACACCCAAGACAAAATCGACGACCTCGGAGCTTTCTGAGGAAGCTGTGAGCATTTTACAAACGGCCGTCGCGGGAAATGGCCGCATTCTTCATATGGTGTATTTGGGAGGCCAAAGAATACAAATGGGCAAGGAGGCATTGGAATTAGGACAAGACACTAGAAAAATTGCTCTTTGGAAAGGCGGCCTTGAAGACTTGCAGAGGCGGCGGTACATAAGGGATCTAGGGCACAAGGGCGAAGTGTTTGAAGTCACCAGAGAAGGGTATGAAGTGGCGGACGAGCTTAGAAGCGATTGATCCGAAAGCAGAGAGTAGGCAGGGCGAGTAGATTTGGGGGGAGGCGGATTCTTCTGGCTTGTGCGGCGGGCCGCAGCATGGGGGCTGGGAGTAGATTTGAACTTGACAATGCGGGGTGTGTGAATGGGGGGGATTTCGTTTCGTCCTGGGTGTGGGGTGGATCGTGAGGCCGAGGATCAGGGTAGGGGAATGGAGGCAAAGTGAGGGTGTGGGTGGGTTTTTTATGCAGTGTTTCTGGTGCGTGGAGGGAGCGGGGGTTAAACTATCGTCTTGTTAGGGTTCCTTTGGGAGTGAGTTGAAGATGAAGGTCGCGTTATTAAGCATGGACAATCTGGATGATTTCGTCTGTTACGATGAGCTGCTGATTGAACCCTTGAACAAGTTGGGGTGGGAGGTGGAGGTTGTTTCCTGGCGGGCGAAGGAAAATTGGAATCGTTTTGATGTCGTCATTGTTCGCTCGACGTGGGACTATCAGGATGAGCCGGAGCGATTTATGGAGGTGCTGGAAAGTATTGACGCGGCGGATTGTCGACTTGAAAACGCGCTGGGAACGATCAAGTGGAACTTGGATAAGCGGTATCTTGCGGATCTCGAGCGGCGGGGAATTCAGATTGTTCCCACGAAGTTTTCAGATCACTTTGATCTTGAGATTCTTCGGGATGCGTTCGACACATTCGGGTGTGATGAGATCGTAATCAAGCCTTGCATTTCGGCCAACGCGGACGATACGTTTCGGTTGACGCGGGAGGGGTTGGTCGAATGGTCCGTAAAGCTTGAATCCCTTTTTGCCCGGCGACCACATATGGTGCAGCCCTTTATTCAATCAGTTGTCCAAAATGGTGAGTACTCGCTTTTTTACTTTGATGGCAAATACAGTCATGCCATCCTCAAGACGCCGAAGGCCGGGGATTTCAGGGTACAGGAGGAGCATGGCGGTATCCTTCAGCGGGTGGGCCCTTCAGATGAGTTGAGGGCCGCGGGCAGCCGGGTTATGAGTGCGGTGTCGCCGACGCCGTTATATGCCCGAATTGATTTTGTTTTGGAGCGAGATGAGCCGATGTTAATGGAGATCGAATTGATAGAGCCTTCCCTGTACTTCAATCTTGATTCGGACTCGGCCGAACGATTTGCCCACGCCTTTGACAAGCGCATGGCGTCCGGATTGGGGAAGCGGGGTTGGTGAAAGAGGGCTGATAAGATTGGGGCCTGGCAGAAAAAATGTGTGATCGAGTGACAGTCTCCATTTAAGGTATGTGAATTATGAATCCATTGTGTCGACGTTTGGTCCTGATTCTTGTTGTGGTTGGACTGTTCGGATTTTTGGCTGAGGCGCGGGTTGTCTTCGGCGCACGCGGTGGTCGGGTTAAAATGCCGGACTTCACACGCGGAGAAAGGATTCCGGAGGGGTGGACGCATGACTGGACGCTTGGGCCTACGGGTTTGAGAGGTTGGATTTATTCGGACAAGATGGTGACGACGGATGCGAGGCAGATTTATGTGACGCGTGTCGATAAGGGGTCGCCGGCGGATGGGAAGCTGCGCTTGGGTGATGTGATTCTGGGGGTCGACGGGCAGCGCTTTGATGGTGATGCGCGGATGCAGTTTGGAAAAGCGATTACGGAGGCCGAGACGGCGGTGCGACGGGGGATGTTGCGGCTGACGGTGTGGCGTAAGGGTGAGATCAGGAATGTTGTATTGAAGTTGCGCGTGATGGGAAGTTATAGTGCGACGGCTCCGTTTAACTGCACGAAGTCACGGAGGATTTTGGAGCTGGGCTGGGAAGCAATGGCCGGAACGATGAAGCGCGAGCCGGCAAAGGGACACATTATCGCGCGGGCATTGAACGGATTGGCCTTGCTTGCAAGTGGGGATCGCAGGTATTTCCCGGTGTTGCGTGAACAGGCAAAAATTCTCTCGACGTATAACCAGTCGAGGGGCGTAAGGACATGGCAATACGCCCATGTGAACATGTTTCTGGCCGAGTATGTCCTGGCGACCGGTGACCGGAGTTTGATACCAGGAGGACTTGAAAGGATAACGCGTTTGATCGTGGAGGGGCAAAGCATTGTGGGTACGTGGGGACATGGGTTTGTGCAGGGCGAGGCGAAGCGATTAGGCGGGTATGGGATGATGAATGCCCCCGGAATTCCATTGACCTATTCCTTGGTTTTAGCGAAGAGGGCCGGCGTGAAAGTTAAGGGGCTGGATGAGGCAATCCGAAAGAGTGAGGTGTTTTTACGTTTTTATGTCGGAAAGGGGGCGATACCTTACGGGGACCATCGGCCGTGGATACAGACTCACGAAGATAACGGGAAGTGCGGGATGGCGGCCGTGTTGTTCGATCATCAGGATGATGTGAAGGCAACGGAGTATTTTTCGAGGATGTCCGTGGCATCACACGGGGCGGAACGGGACACGGGACACACCGGGAATTTCTTTAATATGACGTGGGCGTTGCCGGGCGTGGCGCGGTCGGGGATGCATGCGACGGGGGCATGGATGAAGGAGTTTGGGTGGTATTATGATCTTGCGCGACGATGGGATGGGACGTTTGCGTATCAGGGTGCGCCATCGCAGCGACCGGAGGCTTATCGTCGCTGGGATTGCACGGGAGCATACCTGATCGGGTATGGTCAGGGATTGAGGAAGACGTATCTGACGGGCCGAAAGCCGAGTGTTGCGCCTCAGGTTGATCGCGCGACGGCAAAAAGTCTGCTGGATGACGGACGCGGGTGGACAAATAAGGATCGGAACAGTTACTACGATGGGTTGACTGTGGACGCGTTGATGGGAAGGTTGGTAAGTTGGTCGCCAACAGTGCGGGAGCGCGCGGCGATGGCACTGGGGAGGCGGAAGGATGATGTGGTGGGTCGGTTGATCGGGATGTTGGCTTCTCGGAATCTCTATGCGCGATATGGCGCGTGTCAGGCATTGAAGATGCAGCGCGGGAGGGGGGCCAAAGCGGTGGATGCGTTGCGGAAGACATTCAAGGCGGACGACTTGTGGTTGAGGATCCTGGCGGCGGAGGCATTGGCGGGAATCGGCGGACCGGCAAAAGTTGCCGTCCCGGAGATGTTGGAGAGGATGGCGAAGGAGGATGTGAAAAATGACCCGCGAAATATGGAACAGCGTTATCTGTCGTTTGCCTTATTCAATCGGCGGGGCGGGCTGATCGGACGATCACTGGAGGGGGTGGATCGAAAATTGCTGGGTCAGGCGGTTCGGGCGGGGTTGTTGAATGATGATGGTCGGGCGCGGGGTAGTATTGGATCGGTGTATGGTCATTTGACGTTGGAGGAGATCAAGCCTTTGTTGCCGGCGATTAATCAGGCGATCGTGAAGCCTGCGCCGAGTGGGATTATGTTTGCGGATGGCATTCGGATGAGTGGGTTGCAGTTGTTTGCGAAATATCGAATTCATGAGGGAATGGATGCGATCGTACAGTATGCTCGGGACCAGAAACTGCACGGCAGCAGGAAGCGGCTGATGACCGTGATGAAATACCTGGTGGGATATGGCGCACATGCAAAGTCCACGATTCCGAAGTTAAAGGCTCTGGTGAAGTATTTTCCAACGCAAACGACACATCCGCGTTCGATCAATCGTGAGAAATCACGGATTGTAGAGGAGGTCATTAAAAAGATTGAAGCGTCTACAGAGAGACCGAAGCTGATTTATTTGCGGTTAGGTCAGTAGGAAAATCAGGCGAGGGCGATTGGGATAAACAAGGGGTGGCGGGTCGAGTATTGTAGGAGATTGGTGGGAATATAGGACGCGCTTATCGGTTTCTGGTGCGCGCGACGACTTGTGGTACGCGGCGAGCCCCCGATGAGGTGTCGGGGACTAATTTGCGTTTGACAACGGAGAGGTGAGAGTGTGGCGGGTTAGTCGGGGATGCCGTCGGCGGCGGCTTGGAGGGCTTCGATGGTTTTTTGCAGCGCGGCAATCTGCTCGTTGAGTTTCGGATGTGAGCGTCGCAGGTTCCCGGAAAGCCATTGATCCGTTTGGAGTTCCGTGATGATCGCCTGAAGACGGGCAATCTTACTTTGAAGTTGGGCCTTGAGCTTACCCTTATGCAGCTCGGATTCGAGTTTCGGGATATCGAGCTGGGCTTGCTTGATCTTTCGGTCGAGAGCTTGGCGTTTGGCCTTTGCCTGAAGTTCTGAGATAACCGTTTTGGATTGCGAGGAAGCCTCTTTGGAGTATGAGACGCCGTGAGGAATTGGCCAGCTGTCGGTGCGAAACGTCGGGATCGGAAGGCGATTCCTGCCAACGAGGTTCCCGTTAGGCCAGTTCGCCCAGCCGTAGCGAACCGCAACAGGGTTCGGAACAAGGTCGGAGGTTACCGCAATGGTCCATTTGCCATCGAGTCTTTCATGCTTCGCGGTCGCCGGGTACCAGCGTCGGTCCTTACCTGCGATGATAAAGCCTTTGAGCGCGGCCCGACCCTCCCGTGCCTGGGGGACGACCTGCCACGAAGCATGATTCTTGATATGTTTCCAACGATCTCGGACAATGGGGTCGATGTCAAAAAAGAGGTGGATTTTATTCTTGACAACTTGGTGATGGGTATATTTGTTGCCGGTATGCACCACGGGCTTCTTATAAACCTTGGCAAGCGCCCAAAGAGAAGCGTATTCGGCAACGGGAAGCTTCTCGCCGGGGTGAATGTACGAGTTCCCGGTGGGGTAGGTTGCGATGTGATGACCATGGGGGTCTTTATCCAAAACGCGTCGCTGAATGTCGCGGATGATGGCGTAACCTTCCGCGACAGTGGCGATCTCAGGATCAAGGTCGAACGTTCCCCACCCGGGCTGCGAGATGCAGCCGAAGGGGAGCTTGGGGTCGTTAAAGGCCTTGCGAAACGACACGGGAACTTTGGGAAATGTGTACTCGTACCGTGTCCACTTCATGAAGTTGTTGTTTTCACCCTGGTAGTAGAGTACGCCTCGGATGGCAAGATCTCGGATGGGGATGATGGTCGCATTAAAGAGACCCGCCGGCGGCGACCAGCCTGAGCGGGGATCGGCCGGCGGTTTGGGAAGCCGGCGACGTGGCGGCTTTTGACCATCAGCCTTCGCTTGGGCGACCCGTTTCTCATATTCAGCTTTAGCCTTTTCAAGCGTCGCCCGGTAATCAGCTTTAATTTTGGCGAGCGTCTGGGGGTCGTCCCATGCAGCGGTCTGGGCGTCGTACTCCTTGAGCACGGTTTGGATGATCGGGTTGTCAATGTTGTCAAGTTCGGACCGAAGGCACCAGGTTTGACCCAGTGTTCCGCCCCGTGCGACGTTGATAATCCCCACAGGCGTTTTGAGATACCGGTGAAGGTACATGGCATAAAGGTATGGCACGGCGGAGAATCTTTGCGCGTTAACCGGCGTGCAGGGTTGCCAGGAAACGTTACGTCGTATGTCATCAAGGGGTTTGTAAGACGAGTCGTGCCAGGCAATGTATCGAATGCCGGGAAAATCGGCGGACGGCGCCTCACGGTCCTTCCGGTTGAAATTGGACCAACCCATGTTGGACTGGCCCGCCGTAACCCAGACTTCTCCAATAAGAATATTCTGGAGAACAATCGTTTTATCCTCAGACTTGGCGATGAGCCAGGTGGGTCGAAACGAAGCTTTGGCGGGTTTGAACTTGACGTGAAATCGACCCGCTGGGTTGGCATAGGTGGTAAGGGTTTGGGTGGCAAGTTTCGGTGCGTTCTTTTCGACGTACTTGACCGTAACCGAATACTCCGTGGATGGTTTGCGCTTGAGCGCGGTGGTGTGTTTCTCAACCGCCGGCCCGCCGATCTTCGAGTCCTGGGTAAGGGTGACCTTGACGGGCGAACCTGGCTTTGCCCACCCCCAGATGTGGATGGGTTTGTCTTGCTGCAACACCATGTTGTCGTTAAGAATTTTCGGAAGGCGTAGCGAGTCGGGAAGATCACCGGCAAAGGTGGGGGCAGCCATGATCGAAAGGCCAAGGACAAAGGTCATCAAGATGAATTTGGGCAAGAGTGTCATTGTATTTGCTCCGGGGCTAGGTTGGTGTGGAAGGGAGTTTAGTGCGAAGAGGGGAGAGGGTAACAGGCAAACCATTGAAATTGATAAAAAATCGGCGAGGGTCGCCGCTGAACCGACCGGTAGTAACTTAAAGGAGCCCGACGTGACCTGGAAGCGAGCCGGAAAACCCGAACAAAAGACCGCCCGAAGCGAGAAAATCCTCAACGCGCCACCACGGCGAAAGCGATCCCGGAACCTGCCCATGGGTCTCATGGGCCCCGAAGAGACCAGGGACGTCATCGCAGCCGCAAACTTCATCACCAACCACAACGATTGCAAGAACGCCAACATCGGCCTACTCAGCATCTGCATGGGAACATCCGTCATCACCTACGCCTACGGCTTACAACCCGGCCTGCAGGCCATACCCAACATCAAAGCCATGATCGCCGTCCAACCCCTCCACTACGGAGAATTCATCAAAGCCTTCGGCCTCCCCAAATTCCTCGACAAACGAGGCCGCAAACTCTCCGAAAAAAGACTCGGATTCGACCTGAACGAAAAAACATTCCTTACCGATGTCGACAAGATCACCGTGCCAACAATGGTGGTTCAGAACAAGAACGATCCCTGGACGAATATCGACTCCGTTAAGGACTTTTACGACCGACTCCGGGTCGAAAAGGAAATCCTCTGGCTAGACCTCGCCAAAAGCCGCCCCGCCGGCTACAACAACCTCGGCAAATCCCCCGAACACCTCTCCACCTTCTTCTCAAAACACCTCTA